>DVHP01000003.1 GCA_018711945.1 Candidatus Ventrenecus avicola | reverse complement strand
TGGAGTGTCAAAACAAACTATAGTAACTATACTTATGAAAATAACGAAAGAGTAAAGTGTAGCCTTTATTTTACAAGTAAATATGTAAAACCGATATTAAATGGAACAGATCCAGTCTTGGAAGAACCATTAATACCAGTAACGATAGATAGTGATGGAACGGTAAAAAAGGCAGACTTATCCAGTGAATGGTATGACTATGAAACAAAACAGTGGGCCAATGCAGTCATCCTTGAAGATGAAAGTAAAAACTATGCATCCGGTGAAATTATCCCAGAAGAAGAAATAGAATCTTACTTTGTATGGATCCCAAAGTACCGTTATCAATTATGGGATTTAGGACTTTATGATAGCTTAATGACAATTGATACTAACAAAGTTCATGAAATACCTATTATTTTTGGAGATTATAATACGAATGATAGTGTATCAGGAGAATGCACAACGCCAATGAAGTCAGGAGCAAGTGGTAACTGCCAAGTAGGAGACTACATGACCCATCCAGCTTTCTTGAGTATTCCAAGTACAGGATTTTGGGTAGGAAAATTTGAGACGGGATATGAGGGTGCGACAAGTGTAACTGAGGCAGAAGTAAACGAGCGAGATGCAAGTAAAGTGATTGTGAAACCAAATGTTTATAGTTGGCGAGACATACAAGTGGCGAATGCATTCTATACAACTTATGACTATCAAAGAGAATTAGATTCTCATATGATGAAGAATACCGAGTGGGGTGCTGTTGCTTATTTACAGCATAGTGCATATGGTTCAGCTACAAAGGTAAGAATTAACAATCATTTGGATTTTATTACAGGATATCAAGCCAATAAAGAACCTACTTGTGGTTCAGGTGCAGAGGATCAAGTGGAAGAATGTAATCGATACTGTAACGACAACACATGTAATATAGCTTATCCGAATAGTCCTCTTTCAAGTACAACAAATAATATCACAGGCATATTTGATATGAGTGGTGGAACTTGGGAAAGTGTTATGGGAGTTATGATGGACGAGTCAGGAAATCCGATGAGTGGTAGAAGTAGTATTAATAATTCTGGTTTTAATGGAGTCTTTAGTTGTCCATTATGCGATAAGGATACTTCTGGCATAACTGAGATCACAAATGGATACGATTATCCTGATTCAAAATATTACGATGTATATAAATATGGAACCGATTATACAAATTATACTCTAAGAATATTAGGAGATGCTACAGGAGAACTAGGACCATTTGTTGAGGTTGATTATACTAATATAGGTAGTTGGTACTCTGAACGTTCGGAATCAGTAAGCACATTAATTCCATGGTTTGCACGTGGAGGCGGTCGCCACAATGGTTTTTGTTCTGGAACATTTTCCTAAGCTGGAGATTATGGAAGAGCAGCATCGCACATTGGGTTCCGTATTACTTTAACCCCAGCCAAAAACTTCTGATAAAATTATTGACTTTTAAAATTGGAATAGCATATAATAAATACGCTTCTATGTATTACAGCAATGAAGAAATTTATAGAAAGAGATGTTAAAAAATATGAGCAAGAAAAAAAGCTCTAGCCGAGAAAAAAATATCAAACGAATCGCAATTTGTTCGGCGTGTATCTTTACATATGGAGCTGGTATTTTTACAGGATGCACGAGCACAAAAAGACAAGTGATGACTCTTAAAATCTTTTTAGAGGAAAGCATAGATGAACAAAAAGAATTAAAAAGAGAAATCAATCGTTTAAATGATACAGAGATAAGCATGTTAATATCTTACCCTTTAGACGATTTAATCATTGCAGACTTTTATGAAATGAGCGAAGTAAAAGAAACCTATGTTTTAGAAAACTGTGGCTTCTATTATAGAGAGATACATGGATACTTTAATGCATATTATGAATTAGATGCTCAAAGATATAATTATCCAGAGGAATACTATTCCTTTTCAGAAGGAACGCCTTTATTTCAAAGCATGACGGAGGAAGAATTAAATAAATGCGCAATGAATAATGGTCAAATATCAGTGCAAGAAATCGATGAAGCATTAGATCGCATTACAGAAGAAAAAGAAACTCCAAATGCGATTTATAGCTATGCTAGACGAAAGAACTGATTTCGAAATACTTGTCTTTCGTTTTTCTTTATGCTAAAATACATATAGTTTTGAAGTGAGGAGGGAAAATCACATGGCTAAAAATGAGAATAGACAATTTTTTGGACTAAAATGTACAGTATGTGGATATGAAATTCGTCCAACAGAAAAAAATAAGAAAAATACTCCAGATAAAATGGAAATTAAGAAATATTGTCCAAAATGCCGTAAAGTAACAGCATTCAAAGAAACAAAACTTGGAAAATAGTGAGGAGAGTATATTATGAACATTAATATTAATGATATTAAAAATGGAATGACGATTATTATTGATGGTAATCTATGCCAAATCGTAGAATTCCAACATGTAAAGCCTGGAAAAGGAAGCGCTTTTGTTCGTATGAAATTAAAAAATTTAAGAACAGGTGCAATTGTGGAAAACTCTTATAATACAAACATTAAAATTGAAAGAGCAAGAGTAGAACATAATCCAATGCAATTTTTATATGCTGATGGCGATAATTATGTATTCATGAATACAGAAACTTATGACCAAGTAGAAGTTCCAGGAAGCAAATTAGAAACGGAAAAGAAATTCTTAAAAGAAGGATTAGAAATCAAACTTGATTATTATGAAGGAGAACTAATTGGTGTTTCTTTACCAGAAAAAATTGAATTTGAAATTGTAGAAACAGAACCAGCAGTAAAGGGAAATACTACAAATAACGCAATGAAAGATGCAAAAATTGAAACCGGATATATTGTAAAAGTTCCTTTATTCATTAATCAAGGAGAAAAAATTATTATTTCTACTAGTGATGGCAAATATTCTGGTAGAGCATAGTTTAAAACAATAAAAAACTTACCCAAAATTAACTGGTAAGTTTTTCTTTTTGATAACAGGAAAGTAATACAATACCCCACGATTTACTGTTGACAAGAAAGTCTCGATTTAATTTTCACAACCTTAAAGTTTGGAAGAGAGGAAAAAGAATATGGATTATCTTAAAAAATTTTTCACTGAACAAGAATATCTACAAATAAAACAAGAACTATCAGAGGAAACACAGACGTTATTCTTAACAAGTGAAAAAAAAGTATGCGAAAATTTAAATCTTTTAAAACATCTAAATATCAATATTTTGAACGTCATATTATATAAATCAAATATTCTTTTTGATAACTTAGAATTCCTAAAAGAAAAAATACTGCAAGACCCTCAACTTCTAGTGAAATTACAAGAAGATGTCGCAAATTTTGATACCATTAGCTTATAATGAAGAAAAAATACCAATTCAAAAAGAAAATAAAGTCGAAAAATAGCCGACACTATTGATTTTCCTACTTTTAAATGCTATATTTTAACTAGGGTGGTGAAGGTATGAAACGATTATTTTGGAAAAAAATTGTAAACTGGTATGAAAAAGGAATGGAAAAACCTTTGATTGTAATAGGACCAAGACATATTGGAAAAACCTATCTTATCAATGAATTTTGCAAAACCTATTTTCAAAACATTTTGTATTTAAACTTAGAAACAGAAAAAGAAGTAATCCAAACATTCAAAAAAATTCACCTATTTCAAGACAAAATAAAATATTTAGAAGCGAAATTTAATGCAAAACTAGATAACCCAGACACAGTACTATTTATAGACGAACTGCATGAAAGCAAAGAATTTATGAATGTTCTTCCATTATTTGCCAATAGTCAAAAGCACTATAAAATAATATGTGCAAGTTCCGTGCTAGAATCCACAATAACAGAAAAAGAATTTGAGTCTTTAAAAGAAAAAGTGGACATAAAAGAGATGTATCCTATGAGTTTTTCAGAATTTTTAGCCGCGACTGGCAACACAAAGTTCATTGAAATGATCCAGCAATGTTTTATAAATAACAAGCCGATGCTAAAACAATTTCATGAAATTTTATTAAACTTATTTCATCAATTTCTATATTTAGGAGGTATGCCCGAGAATATAAAATCATTTATTCAGAATGAAAAAGACTTTGTTTTAATGGATCAAAATATTATAACAAAGGTAACGGAGGATTACCTTTCTGACATGCAAAACATGAACAAAAGAAACGAAACTGACCGTATAATAAAAATATACAAATCTATTCCAAGGCAATTAATGAAAGCAAATCAAAAGTTTATGTTTACAAAAATTGATACAGTAGATAACCGAAAAAGAGACTATTTACCTGCCTTAAATAAACTGTTGCAAAGCAAACTTGCAAGTATTAGTTATGAAGTTCCTGAACCACAAACTCCCCTAACAGAAAATAGTAACCGAGAGAAATTTAAACTTTACATAAACGACACAGGGCTTCTGTGCCAGTTAACAGATACGAAAAACTATGAAATTATGTATGAAAACACTTATCCACACCAAGATATTTTATTAGAAACTTATGTTGCTAATGAACTAACAAAATTAAAACTTCCTTTATATTACTGGACTAGAAAGGGTGAAAAAAAAGGAAATAGCGAACTAGATTTTCTGATTCAAATCAATACCCAAATTATTCCAGTAGAAGTAAAAGCAGATAATAAAACAAGGTCTAAAAGTTTAAGCGTCTATGAAAGCGACTACGAGCCAACTTACTCACTACGCATTTCAGAAAAAAACTTTAGTTATAAACAAAATATCAAAACCATTCCATTTTATGCTGTATTTTGTTTACCATTATTAAAAGAAAAAGAAGAATTAAAAAGAAGACAAAAGAGTAAGATAAACGTATAAAAAAATTGACAAACTATAGAATAAATAGTATAGTACATTTAAGAAATGCGATGAAAACTAGAGTAGTTATAGAACCGTCTTCAAAGAGAGATAAGGGTTGGTGGAACTTATTAGGCGCCTATAATGAACAAAAGAGTGGGAGCATGAACCGTCTGTCTTGCGTTAAAAGACGAAAGAGCATGGCAACATGAATTAAGGTGGTACCGCGGATTTAACAGTGATTCGTCCTTATGTAGGACTCACTGTTTTTTTATTAGAAAGAGGAGGATAATTATGAGAGAATTTACAGAACAAGAACAAGTAAGACGAGAAAAATTAAAAAATATCAAAAACCCATATCCCGAACGATATGAAGTAAACACGAGTATTAAGAGTGCTAGAAACTTAGAAGATGGAACAACCGGTATTCGTGTGGCAGGTCGTATCGTGTTAATGCGTAAAATGGGAAAAATGAGTTTCTTAACCATTGGCGATATTGAAGGAAGAATTCAAGTATCTGTTAAAATGGATATGATAGGAGAAGAGTCTTACCAAGAATTCAAGCAAAACTATGACTTAGGAGACTTTATTGGTGTAGAAGGAGAAATGTTTACAACTCATACTGGGGAAAAAACAGTAAGAGCAAATACCATTACATTTTTAGGAAAAGCCCTAAAACCTCTACCAGAAAAATTCCATGGCCTAGAAGACCAAGAAATGATTTATCGCGAACGCTATGTTGATTTAATCATGAATGAAGAAGAAAAACAAAAATTCTTATTTCGTAGTGCATTCCTAAAAGAATTAAGAAATTACTTAGACTCAAAAGGATATATCGAAATCGAGACCCCTATTTTACTTAATAAAGCAAGTGGTGCAACAGCAAAACCATTTATTACCCATCATAATGCCCTAGACATTGACTTATACCTAAGAATAGCGCCAGAAACATACCTTAAAAGAGCAATCATTGGAGGATTTACTAAAGTATTTGAAATTGCTAGATGCTTTAGAAATGAAGGAATGGATACATCTCACTTACAAGACTTCACGATGATTGAAGGATACGGAGCCTACTTAAATTACAAAGATAATATGATTTTCCTACGTGAAATGTTACAAACGATTATAGAAAAACTATTCGGAACTTTAATTGTTCATGTAGGAGACAAAATGGTCGATTTAAGTGGAGAATGGCCAAGCGTAAGTTTTAGAGAATTAATTCTACAATATGCAAACATCGATATTGATATAGAAAATACCAAAGAAAAATTACTTGCCAAAATAAAAGAACTAAAAATAGAAATCGATTCTGAAGTACCTTTAGAAAACTTAGGATATGGAAACCTAATTGACCAACTCTATAAAAAGGTAGCAAGACCTCACTTAGTAAATCCAGTATTCTTAACAGAGCATCCAATTAGCTTGAGTCCTCTTGCTCGTGCAAACGATGAACGCCCTGAAATTACAGACCGTTTCCAACTAGTAATTAACGGAGCAGAAATTATCAATGCATATTCAGAACTAGTAGACCCACAAGAACAAGAAAGACGTTTAGAAGAACAAGCAAGACTAAAAGCTGGTGGCGATGAAGAAGCAATGCCAATGGATTATGACTATATTGGTGCAATGGAATATGGTATGCCTCCAATCAGTGGCTGGGGTATGGGAATTGACCGTTTATTACAACTTCTAACATCCAGTGAAAATATCAAAGATGTAGTATTATTCCCATTAATGAAACCGATTGATAAAAATAAGGAATAATAAACGGATTAAGGAAATAAAATGGTCGATTTTAATAAGAGCATCGAAGAATTAAATTTCTATGAAGGAGCAAAAAAACTATTTATAATAAAAAATAAACAGAACAATAGAAATATCCCTTGTATACCCGATACTAGAAAAAAAATTTTAAAAAACAATCATTTTACTTCGTTATCTGAAAGCTACTTATAAAAAATTAAGAGGAATAATAAAACCCTCTTAATTTTTTTTGACATCATAGGAAATTAAAACATCCTTGGTGATCGTTCCATCTTCTAATGGAAAGTTAAACCACGTAGTAACACGATCTTCTCCTACAATCAAATCATCGAAATAGTAAATAAATATATCCCGTTGATAGATAATCATTTAAGGTAAAATTAGAAGCATCAGAATTTGGCAATAAAAGATCTGGAATTTCAAAATATAATTTATAATCAGTAAATACTTGATCCAAACACTGTTCTATTTTTTGACATGCATCATTATGATAATACACAGCTGGAAAGTTATCCCCAAAATTTTTTTGACCATCTTTTTTAGAATAAGAAGCTAAAATAATATCTCCTGGATAATCCGGATGAGTAAGCTCGGCAGTAAAAGAAGAACGGTCCCCAAAAATCCCATTTGTCTCACCAACATACTCAAATTTTGTGTGATATTTTTCTTCCATATAATTCAAAATCATAGAGACTTTATTTTGATTACCCAATAAATAACTTCCTAATAAAATTCCTAAAAAAATGACAATCACTACTAATCAAATATTATGCCCAATATTTAATTTTTTCTTTTCACTCTCCACAATAACTCCACTCCTTAAATTTATTATATAACAAAATAATTAATTTGTAATATAAAAAGAAAAAGTGGACATTATAAATGTAAAAAACAAAATACAAGAAAATAATTTAGAATCATATGGAATTTGATGTTGTTAAAAAATAAAGAAAGTCTTAAGAAGTACAGGGGATAAAATGTTCTTTTTTTCTTTTAAAATCTTATATTTTCACCAAATTTTCATCAAAAAAATAGGGAAATTGCTTTTCTTTCTAGGCATTTGTGCTATAATTTTTATGGAGGAGGAGAGAAGATGAAGAAATTTTTTAAAGAACATGATTTGCTAAAACTAGTTTCTTTAGTACTAATTGTTGTTATTGTACTTAGTTGGATTATTCCATCAGGTTCATTTAGTACAGGAGCAAGTTTTACGGAAGGCGATATGGGACGTATTGGTCTAGCTCATATTTTTTATGGATTTGACTTTGCCCTACAAAATTATTCCATTCAAATTGGGTTCTTAATATTACTCGGAATGTTTTATGGTGTAGTAAGCAAAACAGAAGGTTACAGAGCATTAGTTTCTCGTTTCGTAAAAGTTTGCAAAGGTCATGAAATTGGAATAGCTATTATCATATCTTTGTTAGTAGCATTACTAACTTCATTCCTAAACAACACTTATATTATTCTAGTATTCTTACCATTCTTAGTGACTGCTTTACGTCGTCTAGGCTTTGATAAGATCAGTGCTTTCGCTACAACATTTGGAGCACTTTTAGTCGGAATTCTAGGAGCTACATATGGAACAGAAGGTTTAGATGGACTTATTCTATATCTAACCTATTCAGGGGCTGATGTATCAATTACTACAGAACTTGCAGTACGCTTTGGAATATTAGTACTTGCATACGTTCTATACACATTCTTTAACGTTGTTTACATCAAAAAATTATTTAGTAATAAAAAACGTGAAGAAGTAAAAGTAATCGATGACAAATTTGCAGTAGAAGAACCTAAAAAGAAAAAATCAAAAGTTTGGCCAACTGCGGTAATGTTCATAACTCTATTTGTATTTGTAATTTTAGGATTTACAAGTTGGAATATGACTGCACAATCAGGAAGCGAAACATTTGGTATTACAATTTTTGAAGACTTCCATGAATGGCTAATGGGATTAACAATAGGTGGCGAAGATGGTATCGCAATATTCCAGTCTATTCTAGGTGGAACGTTACCAAATCTTGGCTATGAATTAATGCCTTCATTTGGTAATTGGTACTTATTCACTTATTGCATTGTCTTAGCTGTTGTGACTGTCATTGTTGCATTTGCTTCAAAAATGAGTTTAAATGATTTCTTTACTAATATTGGTGAAGGATTCAAAAAAATGATTCGCCCAATTATGTTCTTATTACTTTCTTATATGGTATTTGTATTCTTGTATTGGAATCCATTTATTCCAACAATTATTAATGAGATTGGAAAAATGGCAAGTGGATTCAATCCATTTGTAACAACAATTCAAGCCGTGATAGGATCTTTCTTCAATACTGATCTTGCTTACTTAGGTTATACATTAAGTTATTACCTTGCAAGCTTCAGTGGCAATGAAGGAAATCTAGTTGTTGTAATTTACTCAACAATTTACGGATTAGTACAATTTGTAACACCAATCAGTGTATTCCTATTATTTGGACTTTCTTATATGAATATCCCATATAAAAAGTGGATAAAATATATTTGGAAATTCTTATTAGCAATGCTAATTTGCTTATTAGTAATCTTTGCGTTACTAACTTACTTATAGAAATAAAGAGCTACCTGAAACTAGGTAGTTTTTTGTATGCATTTTTTTCGGTAGAAATATTATAAATTTTTTGATATAATCATACCAAGATAGGAGAATGTTATGAACAAATTAAATCAAAAAAGAATATTTTTAATAATCATTGCAGTCATTATAGTAATATTAATAGCTATATTAGTGGGATACTTTTTTCTAAAAGATCAAAAAGAAGAAAACCCCAACAATGAACCTATCAATAGTAATGAAATTATTCAAGAGGTAGAGCCAGAAGAAGCAGAAGGTATGTATCAAGAGTTAACACAAAATTGTACTGGAGCCCTTGTTTGGAATTTAGAAGTTGGAGATAAAATAGCAATCACAGACTTATCCACTACAGAAGCTTGTAAAAATGAAGATTATTACTCCAAAATGATTGGATATACTTATAATGATCTTGGTGTGGTTCTACATGTAAACGTATTAAAAAGAACAGGAAATAGTGTATATAAGCTTGATGATACCTATGTAGGAGAGTATGACGAGAATAACATAGATACTTTATTAGAGTCTGGAACAACTTATGAATATACATTTGTACAAAAAGAAGATAGATATGAGCTTACAGAAGTTTCTTTGATGCCAGTGGAATAAATAAATCAAAACCTTCATAAAGGATAACTTGTTATAGATTTGCAAATTAAAATAAAATGAAATCAGCACATTAA
>DVHP01000036.1 GCA_018711945.1 Candidatus Ventrenecus avicola | reverse complement strand
AAAAGCAATCAGAGATTTTGACATATTTTGTCGAATGAAAAAATCTAGTGTGCTTTTGAATTTACACACCAGACTCTACTTCTTGGTCTACTAATTTTAATGCTTCTTCTATAATTTTATCCATGTCAAAGTATTTATACATGCCAAGACGCCCACCAAATATCACATTTTTTTCTTTCTTTCCTTGTTCTTGATATTTTTGATATAAAATGTTATTTTTCTCGTCGTTTACAGGATAATACGCTTCCATACCTGGACACCAATCACTTGGATATTCGCGGGTTACAACTGTCCCAGAACACTCCTGAAACTCAAAATGCTTATGTTCTATAACTCTTGTAAATGGCGTTTCCCGATCCGTATAATTCATAACAGCATTTCCTTGATAATTATTTGTATCTTCTAAATACTCCGTTTCAAACTTTAAAGAACGATATTCCAAACTTCCTAAAGAATAATCAAAATACTCATCAATCATGCCGGTATACAACACTTTTTTCCCTAAAGAATCATAATAATCTTTGTTTTCTAAATAATCGGTATTTAATAAGACCTCACTTTTTTCCAACATTTTTTCGATAATTACATTATAACCCCCGATAGGAATGCCTTGATAACGATCCGTAAAGTAATTATTATTAAACGTAAATCGTACAGGAAGACGCTTAATAATAAACGCTGGTAAATTCTTACAATCTTTTCCCCATTGCTTTTCGGTATATCCTTTTACTAATTTCTCATATATATCTCTACCCACCAAAGAAATTGCTTGTTCCTCTAAATTTTCCGGAGTTTTCCCATGTAACTCCTCTTTCTGCATTTCAATTTTTTGTCTTGCATCTTCCGGAGTAATAACATTACTCCATAATTTAGTAAACGTATTCATATTAAAAGGCATATTATAAAGTTCCCCTTTGTAATTAGCAATCGGTGTATTTACATAATTATTAAATTCACAAAACTGACCGACATACTCCCATATTTTTTTATTAGAAGTATGAAAAATATGAGCACCATATTTATGCACATGAATACCGTGAATATCTTCACAGTAAATATTTCCTCCCATGTGACTTCTCCGGTCTAAGACCAAACATTTCTTTCCTCTTTTTGTCATTTCATATGCAAATACTGACCCGAAAAGTCCAGAACCAACAATGACATAATCGTATTTCATAATAAAACCTACCTTCTACACTAAGAATACTAAACTTTTAAAAAAAACACAAGAAAAAAAAGAGTATAAACTTATACTCCCAACGTAATCTCTAAATTCATCGTATTAGTATCAATCACAGTCCCAGTTGGAATATTCGTACTAAGAACCTTTCCATATCCATTCAAAGTATAAGAAAGCCCTATAAAATCACAGAAGCGAATAAGTTCATTCGTACTCCACCCAGCCACATCTGGCATCGTAATTGTCGTATCATTTGTTTGAATAAACACCTTAGACCCTGAAATAACTTTAGAACCCTTCAACGGATTTTGGTTAGTAACATAAGTACCATTGCCAATCACAACAGGACTAAGTCCTAATTTTTTTAAATCTTCTACAACATTTGCAGTTTCCCGAGAAATATACTGAGAAATCTCTATAATCTTAGAAGAGTCAACATCACTCTGTCCTTTCGTAACTTCAACGATATTAGCAACGTCCTCAATTGTACTAGAAACAGCATGATAAATATCATTACTACTTCCCTTAAATTGCTTCGTTGCAAAATAGAAAACATACTGAGGATCTTCATAAGGAAACATTCCTAAAAACGATTTAATATAATCATACTCTCCTGTTAAATAACCACCTGTTGGACTTGCAATCTGAGCTGTACCAGTTTTTCCAGCAATCGTCACATTACTAGGTGCATACCCTTTATTATAACTAAAACTATTATAAACAACATTATACATAAGTTCTTTCATTTTATTGATAGACTCACTGCTTGCAATTCTCTCTACTTCTGTTCTTTTAGACTCCATCGTAACATTTCCATTACTATCAACAATTTTTGAAACAATATAAGGTTTTACCATCACCCCATCATTTGCAAACGCACTCATCGCCTGTAAAAGTTGAATTGGTGTCACACTGATACCTTGCCCAAAAGATGCATTCGCAAGTTCTGACTCATACATAAAATCAATTGAACCTGCTTCTTCCCCCGGTAAAGTAATACCTGTTTTCTCGCCAAAGCCACACAAATCATAAAAATCACTTAACTTAGCAGAACCAAGCTTTAACCCTAAATTAGTCGCAGCCACGTTCGAAGAATAAGCAAATCCCGTATCATAGTTAATGGTACCCCAACCAACATTATTAAAATCCTTAATCTTTGTTCCATCACTTAAAGTAACCGAACCAGAAAGAAATGTATCATCTCCATTATAAATACCATTTTCCAAAGCTGCTAACCAAGAAAAAATCTTCATAGTACTACCAGGCTCATACTGATAACCAACTAACGGATTTAAATAACTTTCTAGATTATCTAGAGTATTTGGATTAAAATTAGGGTTAGTTGCACTTCCAACAATCGCTCCAGTCTTAGCGTCCATTACCACAAAAATAGCCCATTCTAGTTCTTTATCTTTAGAAAAATTCGTAATAGAATTCTCTAAAATATTTTGAACATCACTATCAATAGAAAGATAAATATCACTTCCTGATACGGCATCTTCCCTAATTTCACTAGACGTTGCCATCTTATATCCATAAGCATCCTTTTGATACTCAACATAGCCGTTTTTTCCAGACAATTCTTCATTGAAATAAGACTCAATTCCCATTTCTCCAACAATTTCTCCCTCATCATTACTTCTAGCATATCCAAGAATATAAGAAGCCCAAGAAGAATTAATATATTGCCGTTTCTTAGCTAACGTTTCAAACATAATTCCAGGTAAGTCAAGTGCGAGCAATGCTTGTCTCTCATCTTCACTAATTCGTCCCCAGTTACCAAGTTCTGCTTGATACAAATCCTGAGAAAAATACCCTATCAAATCACTTTTACATTGTTCCATCGTTTCCTCGGTTGCAAGCACCGTACACATAGCCTCCGCTGTATGTTCCTTATCCACTACGTGCTCTGGATTTGACATATCTGTCGTTCTAGAAGGCGATAAAATTGCTATAATTTTATAAGAATTTGCATTCTTTGCAAGAGGTTTCCCATTGACATCATAAATAACACCACGGTCTGCATACAACGTTTCCTTCGCCGTATTTCTAGAATCAGCAAACTGTGTTAAATCAATGCCATCAACATTAGGACTTAACACAACATAACAAAGTTTAATTACAATAACACAGAAAAAAAACCCAACAATGGTCATCGTTAGTTTAGAATTTAATTTAATTCTTCGTACCCTTGAGTTTTTTTTCATTCATCTACTCCCCTTATAATGGTTTATTCATCAATTGTTTTGATGTTATCATTATTATAACTGAGTCCTTTTTCAGATGCAACCTCTTGAATTTTATCGAGACTTGCAAGTTCATCTACCTGCATACTTAAAGACTCATTCACATCTTCTTGACTACTTACTTTAGAACGCAATTGCTCCAAAGAAATATTGGTTTCTGATAAAACAGCTTTTGAAAAAACAGTACTAATTGGAAAAAGGATTAACGCAAAAACAATCAAAACATAAATCATTTTTTCTCCTTTTAACATCTTAATTTTCTTATTTCTCTTTCTCATTTTATCATAACCTTTCTACAATTCGAAGCTTTGCACTAGCACTTCTAGAATTTTCATCAAGCTCTTCCTTACTAGGAACAATCGGCTTTTTATTAACAAGTCGTACCATTGGCTTATATTCTTTTGGTATCTCTGGTAACCCCTTTACCAACCGATCAACTTCACTATATTTTTTAAAAACACGTTTTACAATTCTATCTTCCAAAGAATGAAACGAAATAACAGCAAGTCTTCCTCCAGGATTTAATAACGAAATAGCCTCAGGTAAAACTTTTTCTATTTCTTTTAATTCATTATTTACTTCAATCCGAATCGCTTGAAAAATATTACGTTCCGGATGAGTTTTATAAAAATATTTAGCCCCCACTGCTTTTAAAATAATCGAACATAATTCTTGAGTAGTAGTAATTGGTTTTTTCTCTCTAGCAAGAACTATTTCACTCGCAATAAAAGAACTTTTCTTCTCTTCTCCATATGAATAGAAAATCGTTTTTAATTCCTCAAAAGAATAAGTATTTAAAACATCTTGTGCTGTTTTCTTATCATCTTGGTTCATTCTCATATCGAGTACTTCATCTCTCATAAAACTAAACCCACGATTTTCATCCAATTGAGGAGAAGAAACACCTAAATCAAACAAAATACCATCTACTTTAGAAATACCTTCTTCTTGCAATTTCAAAGATAGAGAAGAAAAGGCACTATGAATGATTTTATAACGATCACTAATACTAGAAAGTACCTTTTCTGAGTAGTGAATCGCATCTATATCACGATCAAAGGCGAACAAGAAACCCCTTTTTATTCTTTTAAGTATTTCACTTGCATCTCCTGCATACCCAAGAGTCGCATCAACATAGACACCGTCACTTTTTATGTTTAGAGCCTCAATAGATTCTTTTTTTAATACAGTATAATGTTTCATAAATTCACATCCACAAATAGATTTTCTGCAATATTGGATAAGTTTTCTTCATTTTCTTTCAAAAACTCATTCCATGCACCTATTTCCCATATTTCAATACGGTCATTCGCGCCGATTATCACACATTCACGAGTTAAACCGGCGTAAGTGACTAATGGGGAGGCTATGCAAGTTCTACCTTGACGATCGAACTCGCATTCAGTAGCGCCGGAAAAGAAGCTACGGATAAATGTACGGGCACCTTTTTTGGTAAAAGGTAGAGTATTTAATTTACTAACTAAGTTGTTCCAATCACTTTTGGAATAAACGTATAAGCATTTCTCAATGCCCCTAGTAATTACAAAATTATCTCCTAACAGTTCCCGAAATTTAGAAGGTAATACAATACGTCCTTTTTCATCGATATTATGATGATATTCTCCCATGAACATATTTTATCCCCCACTTTCTTCCACTTCCTGCCACTGTCTACCATTATATTAACGAATTTTTCAAAATTTGTAAAGATACAACCCCAGAAAAAAAGAGAAAAAAAATAACTTTACACAAAAGTTTACAAAAAAAAGAAATAGTTTTGAACTATTCCTCAGTTGTTTTAAATATAATTCAATATTATCATATAACATTGCAAAGAGCAAAAAGGAATTCAATAGAAAATAAATTTTCTATTTCTTCTCTTGGAATACCTCACGGTATTCCTTTTCTCTTTTTACTACTAAGAAAATCATAAAAAACACTATACGCCTTTTCATATATCTCATTCCTTTACTCTAAGAAAATGATATCTTATAAATACACAAAGCACTAGTATATTTTTGCTAGTTTACATTCCATCATGATGGATATAAAAAGATATTAATTCTGGTGTCATATAAATATTTAATTCTTCTTCTACTTTATCAGCAATACCAAACAACTCTGCATAAACTAAATACATTTCATACAAATGAATTGCTTCCACACTTTTCTCATGAATTAATGTAAATTCTTCTAAAAACTTTTTTAATCCTATTAAAGCCTCTAATTTTGGTTTTAAATTGTCTGGAACAGAAAAAGCTCCCTTCGAATTATCAAGGAATTAGAATTATCAGGGGAATTTTGAATCAA
>DVHP01000035.1 GCA_018711945.1 Candidatus Ventrenecus avicola | reverse complement strand
TATACCAGTTATTATTACTTTTTTAAATAGAATTAATAAATTTATTTGGAGAATCTCTTTTTTAGAATAAATTCTGCTAATATATTTAGTAAGTTCTTCTTCCTTTTCTGCATAAATAATGAAACATCCTTCATACATAGAATCAGTAGTCATAATAGGAAAACTAAAAACTTGACCATCATAATTAAAAAGTATTCCATTCTGGGATAAATGTTTATACTTATCATCCATAGTAATAATTGAAGAATCACCTTCACTCTCTTGATAATACTCTATTACTTCCATTCTCAAACTCGTTATCCAATGAATTGCAAGAACAATAAGTTGCAATATACTCTTTTTCTGACATCGAAAAGTTTTTACAATAATATAAATATTGAAAAAAAGCAAAAAATATTCAATACCAAAAGTACTATGGTATGATATCATAAGAAAACAAGATTTAAAAAATTGAAAAAGAATAAATAAAGTATTACTTCCTTTTTGTTTCGTCATAACTTATCAAACCGAAACTTATTTTTCATCATCCAGACCAACATAAGTTAGAGAATCGTCTGGGGAAATTTCATTTAAAGTATCCACACCTAATTTTTTTAATACCTCCTTGTTTCCTATCCCAGTATATCCAATAAATTGTTTTTGATTATATAAAGTATAACTACACAACAAATTATCTTTTAAATATTTCCAGTAAGCGTACCTCCATCTTCCTAGTCCTTAATATATCTTTTCTTTATCATACTACTTGCTCCTTTTTTTTCTCCAACATAGGTATGATACTTTTTATCTCTTCTAATTTTTCTACCATGCATTACTTCTAAAAAATCATTAATAAAATAAATAGAAATTAATGAAACAATTCTGCCCACTAAAACCTTTTTATCTAATACATATTCACCATGTTCATCATAAATATATAAACCCATAATTCTTTTGCCAATACTACGATTTTTAAACAATATATCTTTACAAACGAATACAGATAGAATCGCATTAATTGGAACTAAAAATCTTATTGTATTGATAATATCAGAATAAATATATGGTTCTACTGGAAATACAACAGATAAAATGTTAGAAACCTATACCACACTTTAAATGGTTTATCCAGAAATTAAACTTGAGCATCTTTCTTTTCTTCTGCCTTTTTGTTGTAGTCACTCAGCCCGTTAGACCCTAAACTAATTGAAATTGCTGTTAAGGCATATAGTATTAAGTCAATCACGTTAAAGGTACGATTGGCAATATGAACTAAAATGAGTAGCACAAAAGAAACAAGAAAACTCCATTGCTTAGTTGGTATTCTTTTAATTCCTTTTAATTCTTTGGTGAATTCTACAATCATATAGACTATTGCAATAAATGTTGTATAAGTCGTTAAGTTTTCCCACGTTAAAAAACTATTCATGTTTATTTGCTCCCTTCCAACTTTCAAAATCTTCTCTTAATTCTTTTATTTCACTCTCGATGACATAATATTTTTCTATCATATTACATTGTTTCTCTACTTTCTTTTCTAATTCTTCTAATCTATATAGTGTTATATTTTTTGTTTCATCACTTTTTTTAGAGTTATGATAGCCCGAGAAAAGAATCGCTACTAAATTAGGAAGAGCAACACATAGTCCACTTATCAATGCAATAATAATATCTGGGTTCATATTCCCACCTTCTTTTTCCTTAGGATTTACTTTTTATAATAGAATATGATAAACAAGAAAAAAAGCTACTCATTGTAAGAGCAACTTTTGATTCCTTCGGCATTATAAGAAATGGTTACCGTATTACTAGTTGACACTGCAGTTCCAGTTTTGGGATTTACTAAATCACTATCAACAATTAAGCCTTGTTCTAATAGTGTTTGTAAATTCACAGTGCAAGAGCCATTATTTCGGCATGACGTTTTTTTAGATGATGCAACCTCTAAATCAATAAAAGTACATGCTGCATCTTCTAATGTTTCTTTAAAAAAAGTATATTGTTCATCTTGTTGATTAGAAAAGGCTCCTGTTAAATTTGAAGTAATTACAAGTCCTAGTATCGCGACTAACCCAATTACGACAATTAATTCAATTAGTGTAAATCCTTTTTTCATACAAACCTCTTTCTATCTTTTTGGCTTTTTTTCGTTTTTTGAAATGGAAATATAAATAAGCAATAAACGAGAATAATACGATGCCATAGAAACTGATACTTCTAAGCAAGATCATACCTGATGTTGCAAGTGTCGTTCCATATATTAGTTTGTTCGCTTCTAGAAGTAATCCTTCGGCGACTACCACACCACCAGGAAAAGGCATAAAATCTGCGCCTAGTGTAATCCAGACTTGAAAGGAAATGACTTCTAGGGCATTTAAATCCGACAAGCCAAAAGCTTTATATATCACATAGCTAATTGATAAAATGCTTAATCTTTGAAAAATTAAAATTATGAAAGATTCTATAAGCATCCATGGATGGCGCCTTGTTGTTTTGGCACATTCTTGATAATCTTTTAGGGATTCTTTTAATTTTTTTTCTTTTTCTTCGACATTTTTTATAAACTTTAATTTTCTTAATAGTTTTATCACAAAGGACACGATTTTATACATCAGCTTTTTGGAATAAACTAATAAAATAAAGCAAATAATCACAAAGATTGTTGTAATAAATCCTAGCCACACTAGCCAGTTAAATAATACGTTAAAAGAAAATAGTTTCGCTCCACAAATCAGAACTCCTAAGATTGCTAAAAAGATTAATGCCACTTTATATATCATGGTATTTAATAGAATGATGACACTATTCACACGATAAGGAATGCCATCCCGACTCATTTCCATCATTTGAATCGGTTGACCACCGATACTACTTGGGGTAATTGCTGAAAAGTAACATTCGGTAAAGACATAACCGAATGCTTGATACCAATTAATACGGTATCCTAAGTGTTTACACATTCTTTTTAAATACAGAGCTTCAAAAAATGCCCAGAAAAACATGCATAGACATGCGATTCCTACATAAAATGGGCTAACATGCGTTAAAGAGCTCAAAAATTCTTGAATGGAATACCCTTTAAACACAAAGTAATATGTTCCAAACGTAAGAACTAAAAATAGTACTACTGATAAGACATATTTTTTCTTTGGCATTCAACTCATCCCCTATTTAAGCATAGCATAATTTATCAAAATTTACCACTAAAAAACGCTTACATTTCTGTAAGCTCGAGTTCTTCACTCGCTATATAAGGAGAATACACACTTCTATACTCATAAAGAGATTTACTTACATCTATCCAATGTTTTATCGGAAGGAGTATTAGAAACACTGCAACCTGGCATTTTATACAGTTACGGGTACTATTATTTCTATAAATTCTTCTAATGCTCTTATTATTTCATCAAATTCTAAATTAGTAGCATAACTATTTTTTCTAGAATAACTTGTCCATTTATCTCTTAATATTCTACTATCCTTAACTACATTTAAATTCACAATAAGATCGGCATGAAATTTTCTTTTTTCAAAAGTCTTCTTTACTGCACCTCTAAATTTAGTTTTATTAATTTTATTAAATTTAAATTTATGAATTAAATAAATATCATAATAGTCTTTCATTCTACTGCTTGTTTCTAATTTACTTAATATAGTTTCTATTTTTTCTGCTAATACAGTTTCTAAATTATATGACCATACCTTATACACTTCATTTCCTATTAACGATTCATATTTATAATCAATTGGACCTAGATATATTGGATCACCTGTAGCTATATCCATATGAAAACTATCTTTCATATTTTCCAATGCAAAATTTATCGTAATTCTTAATCCACCATACTCATCTTCTTCACGAATTGTCTCGATTTTTTTAATTTTAAATTTCACACTATCATCTGCATCTATATTGATAATTTCGGTTATCATTTCAACAATATTTTCTTCGCTAAAATGTGTTTTCCTTATTGCAGCATCAATATCCATAGTACTCCTATTATCTAATCCAAATAATTTACTCAAATAAAATCCACCTTTTAGTATAAAATTATCTTTATATTTGCTTTTTGATAAACGTTTAATAAATCTATCATACATATAAAATCTCATTACAGAATTGAAATCAGCATTCTTTTCTCTAGAAATATTCCTAAGTTTATCTTTTACAGCCTGTAATGAATTACTCATAGTATACACTTACCATTTCCATGACCTTTTCAATTATTCCCATTCTTTTGGCATAATCAGATAGTTTTACTACATTTTTATCTTTACTTTGAATATATTGTTTCATAGCTTTTTTTACTTGTTCAGGATCCAAGCGTCCTTTTGATCTTATGATATCACAAATACATCTTTCTTTATCATAGGCTCTCACTTTATTTCCACTTGGAGTTTCAACTTCCACTACACCCATTTCATATATATCATCTGATACATAAAAAACATTACATTTTTCATTTACGGTATCAACATGATAACTTTGTGGAACAGTGACTGTATATTGATATGGAAATTCCTCTGTCATTCCATAAAAGTATAACGCATTCATATGTGAAAAAATAGCTTTTTTATACTTTTGTTGAAAAGAAAAATAACTATCTTCAAAGGTGCTTGGAGAAAGATAAATACCTCTTGATATTTTTTCAATATCATTGTTATTTTCCATAATTGATAGATATTGTCTACTGATATTTAATGGTTCTATCATTCTTACAGAAAGCATTCCATTATTAGCACTCATTATCTGTTTCATAATATCAATATATATTTTTGCATGATCATTCGGATATTTTATTATTAGTTCTTTCATTTGATTAGCCATAGTATGAATCTTTTTTAGCTGATCCATCATTGGGTTATAAGCCCTAAAAGTAGCTCCACTTTCTTCAATAACTAGCTTCATAGATTCATTAAGAGCCTTATTCAGTTCTTCCTTTGATTCAGAAAGTTGATTTAATTGCTCTTTAATTTGACTCATAGGTGCTTTTATTGAATTGATAGCTTCTACATAATTTTTAAGTACGTCACCATCAATTTTATATTGAACTTTACTCACCTTTCTCATAGCAATCACCTCCCGTTTGACAATTACACTGAAATTATATCATTTTTCAGTGTAATTGTCAAATAATAACAACAGCCAGTATTCATAAATTTTTGAATTTAAAAGAGCTTACGTTTTTGTAAACTCGCTATATAAGGGTTCACTTTTCTGAAAGCATCATTTTTGCAATTTCTATTTTAACGCATCAAATACATCTTTTAAATCCGCATGAATCACTAAATCTGCTTTTTTATCAAAAGGCGTCTTATCACGATTGATAATGACTAGATATTTTCCGTGAAAATAATTAACCATATTACATGCTGGATAAACAGTAAGACTTGTTCCGAGAACTAATAACATATCTGCATGTTCTACTAACTCAACGGATTTTTGAAATTCATTTTCTGGTAAAGCTTCTCCATAAAGGACTACTTGAGGTTTAATTATACCCCCACATTCGCATACTGGAATTCCTTTACTTTGAAATACATAGTCACCAGAATACGCTTTATGGCACTTTATACAATAATTTTTATACACCGTTCCATGTAATTCATATACATTGTACCAAATTTCCGACGAAAAGTCTTTAGTTCGTACAGAAAAGTATTGCAAAATAAAACGTGTTGGAGTAATATAAATTCCGCTCAAAGAGTTTAAATACATCCAACACACTTACTATTATACACAAAATT
>DVHP01000034.1 GCA_018711945.1 Candidatus Ventrenecus avicola | reverse complement strand
AAGGAAATTTAGAGTCAAAAAATTTAATGGTCATGATCCATGGTGGCGGAATGGACCACCACGAAAAAGGTTTTTATCCAACGTTTGATGAAAATGGCAAACCAGTGAAAAAAATGATAAACGGTAAAATGAAAACCGTATTAACAAAGCAACATATTGGAAACTATGACCGTATGGTTGGAGAATTAGAAACGATAGGAGCAGACACTCTAATTGTTCGTGTAGACTTAAGAAATCACGGCGAAAGCCTGCTACCAAACGGTGAAATGGATAAGAGAGACTCAAGTGTTCTACGTCTTGCTGGCGATATACTAGATTTAATCCATCAAATAGAAGAAGAAAGAGAAATAGAAAACATTGATTTAGTAGGAACTTGCATTGGTGGTTTAATCGCCGAATGTATTGCAACAGGTACAACTACATACAACCACGAAGATACAGTAGAAAAAATTCGTTCTTTATTCTTAAATTGTCCTTTGTCATTCCAAGCACTAACATCTACCGATCCAACAGATACATTCAATTATCATAAAAATAAAGAAATATTAACTGGCAAACAATTTACTAAAATGAAAGGAACGTTTGAAGGAAAAGAAACTTTTTTAGAAGGACTAGAACATTTAAACATGCCAGAATTAGTAGCTAGTGTTCCAAATTTAAAAATATTTTATCTTTTTGGAGCAGATGACAGACTTTTAAAACAAGAAAAAAGCACTGCGATTCTAAAGAAAATGCTAAAAGTAAATCCAAATATTGAATATTATAAAATGACTCAAGAAAACAGCCATGGATATCCAGACCATTGTCTTTGGTCACCACAATGTAGTGACCTTATGTTAAAAATTTTCATGGATTTTTATGATAGACAACTAACTTCTAAAAGACATTTATAAAATTTCACTATTTTTCTTGCAAAAACCTCATATATTTCATATAATACTTTTGAAAGCGAAGAAAAAAGAGTAGTAATAATGTATCTTTTTTAAAAGAGAGATAAGGGGTGGTGGAACTTATCAAAAAGAACTTATGAACTTGCTTTTGGATGCTAATAGGAGATGCTCCTTTATCAAAGAATGAGAAAAGAAAAGGATGGTACCGTCTATCATGACTCCTTGTGTACTGTCCTTTTTTGTATAGAAAGAAGGTATTATGAGCACAGAAGATATTATGTTAAATTTACTAATTTTTCTAGTAGGATTTCTAATTATATTTATTATTATCTATGTCCTGTACACTAGAAAATTAAAATCAAAGAAAAAGAAAAAAGATATTACAGAAATACGTTATTTAGTAACAAAATTTCACTTAGAAGAAGCAAAATTACCAAAAAGAAAAATGATTTTATGGATTAGCATAGCCAATGCATTTATCATATCCTTTGTCTGGACATTTATTACCATGTTAGATATCTCATTCATGTGGCAAATTCTAATCGCATTTGTCATGGTCTTTGCTCTCATTTATTCTATTTATGAAATATATGGAAGACACTTAGTAAAAAAAGGTTATCAAAAGAAAGGAAAGAATTAATATGGATTTTAAGAGTATTGAAAAAAAATGGCAAAAAAAATGGGAAGAAACAAATTTATATGCTTATAAAGAAGATAAAACAAAAGAAAAATTATATTGCTTAGAAATGTTTAGTTATCCAAGTGGAGCAAAATTACATTTAGGACATTGGTACAACTTTGGTGTAACCGATACATGGGCACGTTTCAAAAAAATGTGTGGATACAATTTATTCCATCCAATGGGTTTTGATGCTTTTGGATTACCAGCAGAAAACTATGCCATAAAAACAGGAATACATCCGCGTATTTCTACTGAAAAAAACATCGCTACGATGGAGCAACAATTAAAAGCCATCGGCGGTTCGTGGGATTGGCGTCATGAAGTAGTAACTTGCCGAGAAGATTACTATAAATGGACACAGTGGATGTTTTTACAATTATATAAACATGGACTTGCATATAAAAAAGAAGCCCCTGTAAATTGGTGTCCATCTTGTAATACAGTTCTTGCTAACGAACAAGTAGTCTCTGGCGAGTGTGAACGCTGTGGCTCTACAGTAATCCGTAAAAAAATGAGTCAATGGTTCTTTAAAATTACAGAGTATGCAGAAGAATTACTACAAGATTTAGATAAATTGGATTGGCCAGAAAAAACTAAAATTCTTCAAAGAAATTGGATTGGCAAATCAAATGGAGCCTATGTTGATTTTAAAGTAAAAGATCATGAGGAATCATTTACAGTATTCACAACACGCGCAGATACTCTATTCGGAGCAACCTACTGTGTGCTTGCCCCAGAACATGAATTAGTAGACAAAATAACTACAAAAGAGCAAAAAGAGGAAGTCGAGAAATATCAATTAGAAGCAGCAAAACAAAGCGAAATTGAAAGAACAAGTACCGTAAAAGAAAAAACAGGTGTGTTCACAGGAGCATATGCAATTAACCCAGTAAATGGTAAAGAAATTCCAATCTGGATTAGTGATTATGTTCTTGCAAGCTATGGAACAGGAGCAATCATGGCAGTTCCAGCTCATGACGAAAGAGATTATGATTTTGCTAAAAAATTTGGCCTTGAAATCATCCAAGTATTAAAAGGAAAAGAAGAGGAAAATATTGATGATAAAGCCATGACAGGTGATGGTATTCACATCAATTCAGGTTTCTTAGACGGATTAAATAAAGAAGAAGCACTAAACAAGATGTATGACTATTTAGAAGAAAAAGGTTGTGGCAAAAAAACAACGACTTATAAACTACGTGATTGGCTTGTGTCTCGTCAGCGTTATTGGGGGGCTCCAATTCCTGTTATTTACTGTGAAAAATGTGGTATTGTTCCTGTGCCTGAAAGTGACTTACCAGTAGTATTACCAGATGATGTAGAATTTACACCAGATGGCGAAAGTCCATTAAAAAAATGCGAAAGTTTCATGAAAACAACTTGTCCTTGCTGTGGTGCTCCAGCTACAAGAGAAGCAGATACTCTAGATACCTTTGTATGTTCTAGTTGGTATTTCTTAAGATATCCAG
Organism: Candidatus Ventrenecus avicola; assembly: GCA_018711945.1. Taxonomy (GTDB): domain Bacteria; phylum Bacillota_I; class Bacilli_A; order RF39; family UBA660; genus Ventrenecus; species Ventrenecus avicola. The sequence continues at coordinate 1,579 of DVHP01000034.1, read as the reverse complement.
ATAATTTAAATGATAAAGCCCCATTTGAAAAAGAAATAGTGAATAAAATGCTTCCAGTAGATAAATACGTTGGAGGAATTGAACATGCATGCATGCATTTACTTTATGCAAGATTCTTTGTAAAAGCTTTGAGAGATATGGGATACTTAAATTTTGATGAACCATTTAAGTCTTTAGTTCATCAAGGTACGATTTTAGGTCCGGATGGCGAAAAAATGAGTAAATCAAAAGGCAATACAGTAAGCCCAGATGAATATGTCGAAGAGTATGGCTCAGATGTATTAAGAGGATACTTGATGTTTGGATTTAACTATGTAGATGGTGGTCCATGGACAGATGACGGGATTAAATCAATTAACAAATTCTATAATCGTATAGTAAAACTAGTAGAAAATATCGATGAAAAAGAAAAAGAAATTCCAGAATTAGAAGTATCATTACATAAAACAATTAAAGCAGTAAGAACAGACATAGAAAAATTTCAATTCAACACTTGTATTTCTAGAATTATGGAATACACAAATGCTTTATCAAAACATGACAAAATTCCGCGAAAATATATTGAAAACTTAATTTTATTACTTGCGCCTTTTGCCCCACATATTACAGAAGAGTTATGGGAGTCTATTGGTAATGAGTACAGTGTTTACAACCAAAGTTATCCAGAATATGATGAAGAAAAAACAAAAGATGAATCAAAAACCATTGGTATTCAAGTAAATGGAAAATTACGTGGAGAGGTAAGTGTTACAGAAAGTGATACAGAAGACTCAGTAAAAGAAAAAGTGTTATCTGAGGAAAATATTAAAAAATATACTGATAAAAAAGAAATCGTAAAATTCATCTATGTGCCAAACAAAATCGTCAGTATTATAGTAAAATAAAAAAGTTCATTCCATTACGAATGAATTTTTTCTTGTGTTTCCTTCTTTGGTTCCATATTTTCTAAAGCATATTCACAAGCTTGAATAACAAACCTAGAAAAAGTAAGTTCCGTTCCTTCTAAAGTTTTTTCAATTTCTTTAATAAGTGGTAAAGGAAACCTTATCGTTTTATTTTCGCTTTCTTTTTTCTCTGTATTTAATCGAAAACCAATCTTTTCCATGCAATAATTCCTTTCTGCAACTATTTTATGTTAAAAACAGCATGACGTTATGCATTGCAAAATGTATTGCTAAAATGATATAATAAATAAAACAAAGATAGACATAATAGTTGTGAGGAGTGATTTCATGTCCCGAAAAAGTATGATGTGGTTAATTATAATAGCTTTATTAACCATATTGACGTGCCTATATCTAATAAATAACCATCAAGAACAAATTTTAAACCCAATGGAAGAAGAAAATACATTAGCTATTTATTTAGAAGACGAACCAATTCATTATATTCCGGAAAAAGACTCGGGATATACATTAGATATAGAAAAAAGTAGTTGTACCAATGGAGTAGAAATATCATTTGATTACAATACTTGGAGTGTCAAAACAAATTATAGTAATTATACTTATCAAAATAACGAAAGAGTAAAGTGTAGTCTTTATTTTACAGATAAATATATAGAACCGATATTAAATGG
>DVHP01000033.1 GCA_018711945.1 Candidatus Ventrenecus avicola | reverse complement strand
AATCTATTACAATTACTTCTAGTACAAATTTAAGTGATGATGAAATTGATAAGATGATGAAAGATGCGGAAGCAAATAAAGAAGCAGATGAAAAAAGAAAAGCAGAAGCAGATGCAAGAAATGATGCAGATTCTATGATCTTTGCTACAGAAAAAGCTATCAAAGATTTAGGAGATAAAGTAGATAGTAAAGATAAAGCGGAAGCAGAAGAAAAGATTAAAGACTTAAAGAGTGCGATGGAAGGGAATGACGTAGAAGACATCAAAAAGAAAACAGAAAACTTAAATGAAGTAGCCATGAGACTCGCATCTAAAGTCTATGAACAAGCAAATCAAAATAATAACAACAATACAACTACAGAAGAAACTACAGAATCAAATAATACGAAAAGTGATGATGTAGAAGAAGCATCTTACGAAGAAAAATAATAAAAAAGAAAAAGTTCTAGAAAGCTAGAACTTTTCTCTAAGTTGTAGAAAGAGGATACGTATGGCAAACTTAAAAAGACGAGAAGAACAGCGAAAAGAAGATTGTTGGGATTTAACTAGATTAGTAAAAGATAAAGAGGATTATACTAACAAAATAAATGCTGTAATGGAATATAATCAAAAAATTGTTCAGATGAAAGGACATATTTTAGATAGTAAAGAGACGTTAAAAAACTTTTTGAAATACTTTGAAGAAGAAGATAGAATTTTATCACAGCTTTACATTTATGTACGTTTAAAATTTGATGAAGACACTTCAAATAAAGAATCGAAAAAGAAGAAATTAGAAATAGAACAATTAATGAATACAATATCTGATAACGAATCATTTATAATGAGTGAATTAATGCAAAAAGATTATAAAGATATTGTGTCTTGGATAAAAAATGATGATGATTTAAAGATTTATGATTTATATTTTGAAAGACTTTATCGTCAAAAGAAAAGAATTCTATCCGAACAAGAAGAAAAAATTATTACGAAAGCAACCAATGCCTTTGGTACGCCAGAAGAAGCATTTAATTCATTAGATACAACAGATTCATCTTTTGAGGATGTTATATTAGATGATAGAACAAAAGAACCTTTATCTCACTATAATTGGCCTGAATTTCTGGAAAATCCTAGTCAAGATGTGCGAAGAAGAGCTTTTCATTCTTATTATAAGTTTTATGAAAAACATAAAAATACTTATGCTTCTCTTTTAAAAGGCAACTATCAAGAACTAGAATTTTTAAGAGATGTTAGGAAATATGATACTGCTCTAGAGATGGCCTTAGATGAAATTAATGTTTCAAAAGACGTTTATGAAAATTTAATCAAAAACATTCATAAATATATGGATATCAATATAAAATATCAAAAATTAAAAGCCAAGTTATTAAAGAATGCAGAATACCATTTATATGATACTTATGTTCCGGTAGTTTCTATAGAAAATAAAAAGTATACCTTGGGCCAAGCAATTGATATAGTGTTAGAAGCATTAAAACCCTTAGAAGAAGATTACATAAATCACTTCAAACAAGTATTTGAGGGGCATTCTGTGGATATTTATCCAAATGAGTGCAAACAAACTGGAGCTTACCAATGGGGATGCTTTGATTCGCCAAGCTATGTTTTATTAAATTTTAATGGAACATATGATTCCGTAAGCACTTTAGCACATGAACTGGGACATGCCGTACATTCCATGTATTCTAAAGAAAATAATCCTTATATTTATCATGGATACGAAATTTTCCTTGCTGAAATTGCTTCGACAGTAAATGAAACATTATTATCATTCTATTTGCTAGAACATGCTAGTTCTAACAAAGAAAAAATGTTCTATTTATGTGAATTTCTAGATAAAGTAAAAGCAACAATTTATCGTCAAACAATGTTTGCTGAGTTCGAAAGCATTATAAGTGAAAAATGTCAAAATAAAGAGAGTCTAACAGAAGATTTAATTAGTAGTGTGTACTATCAATTAAATGAAGATTATTTTAAAGATTCTGTAATTATCGATCCAGAAATTCGATATGAATGGATGCGTATCTCACATTTTTATACACCATTTTACGTTTATCAATATGCAACAGGACTTATTTCAGCAATTTGTATCGTAAGCGATATTAAAGCTAACAAAGAAGGCTTTGTCGAAAAGTATCTTGAGTTTTTGAAGAGTGGTTCGAATAAGGATGTTTTAGATATTTTAAAAATTGTTGATATTGATTTGACAACCGACGAACCATTTGAAAAAGCATTCTCTTTTATTGCTGGTTGTTTAGAACAATTAAAAAAATTAGCGGAAGAAGGTGAATAAGATGAATAAAAAAGATTACTACGAAACACTAGGCGTAAATAAAGACGCGACGGCACAAGAAATTAAGTCTGCTTTTCGTAAACTTGCAAAAAAGTATCATCCAGATAACAAAGAAACAGGAGATGAGGCTAAGTTTAAAGAAATTGGTGAAGCGTATGCCGTATTATCTGATGAAAATAAACGTCGTCAGTATGACCAATTTGGTTCCGCAGCCTTTGATGGATCTGCTGGATATGGTGGATTCGACCCAGGAGATATTGATTTAAATGATATTTTAAGAAGTGTCTTTGGCGGTGGTTTCTCTTCTGGAGGTGGCTTTGGCTTTGACGATTTCTTTGGTGGTGGTAGTTCTAGTAGAGCAAGTAACCGTGCGAAAAAAGGACGTGATACATTAGTAAGACTAGACTTGTCATTCGAAGAAGCAGCTTTTGGTATCGATAAAGACATTGAACTTACCTTAAATGATACCTGTGATCATTGTAATGGCAAAGGTGGTTTTGGAGAAGAAACTTGCGATTACTGTAAAGGCAGTGGCTATGTTGTAACCGAACAAAGAAGTCTTTTCGGAGTAATCCAAAGTCGTACAACTTGCCCTAGATGTAACGGAAAAGGAAAGAAATTAAAAGAAACTTGTGAAAAATGTCGTGGAACAGGTCAAGTAAAAAAGAAAAAAACGATTTCCATTCATATTCCAGAAGGAGTCGATACTGGACACCAACTACGTATCTCTGGAAAAGGGGAAGCTGGAACAAATGGTGGGGCGAACGGTGATATCTACTTTGAAATTCATGTCAAAGAAAGCAATTTCTATCATCGAGAAAATGAAGACCTAACCATTGAACTTCCGATTACCATCACTGAAGCAATTCTAGGTTGCAAAAAAGAAGTTCCAACCATCTATGGCAATGTCATTATGGAAGTAAAACCAGGCTGTCAAAGTGGTACAAAGTATAAATTAAAAGGCAAAGGATTAAAAGTGCCAAATTCTCTACGTAAGGGAGATGAATACGTAGAAATAAAAGTAGTGATTCCAACGAAAATCACTAGAGAGCAGAAAAAATTATTGGATGCCTTATCGAAAACCGATTTAGATACTGGTACAGAATTTAAAGAATTTAGAAAGCATTTATAAAATAAGAAAAAATCTTGAGCCAATCAAGATTTTTTTATTACTCTTTTTCTTTCTCCAACACCAAGAGACTGATTTGCTTTGGAATAAAATCCTTGTCTTCTTGCTACATCATAAGTGAATTGTTCTTGATCGAAAAAAGAAAAAAATAAAGTCTCTTCAAGTTGAAAAAGTGCCATAAAAGTACTTGGGTGAAAGAAAGTTGTTTGAAACAAAACTTCTAAGTTATCCTTCTTTAGTCGTACGTGCTTGAAAGAAAAATTTTCCTCATCAATTGCCGTTTCATACAAAAATTCATCTGGAGCAACTTGCAGTAAAAACACTAAATTTTGATCTTCAATTCGAGAATGAATCATCTGGTCCCTTGGAATAAGACACCAATTTTTAAAAAAGTTTTCTTCTTGAAAATAATAAGAAACTCCATCATATGAAATTTGCTTACTATGAATCATCGAAAAAATATTGTTTTTTGTAATATGAAATGTATTATCATATTTCATTTCCATTATAAATACCTCATTTCTAGAACTCGATTATATAAAAAAGGCAGAAGAAAAGGGAATAAATCTGTCTGAAAAGCTGTCTTTTATGCTTAAAATACAGAAAAACATGTCAAAAATATTGTCTCAACACTTATAGTAAGTTTTTTGATGTGGAAATAATTTATCAGGATTAGAAGAGTTTTGCCCAAAGTGTGGCCAAGATTTGAAACAAGCACGTTCCTATAATGTGAGTATTTCCCTTACGAAAGAACAATCAAAGATACCTTTTTGGCGTCAAAAAAAATTCCTCGTATTTGGTCTCATTTTGTTATTTGTGATAATCGGTAGTGTGTGTATATTTCTATTTCTTTCTACAAAAGAGAAAAATTTAGAAGAAGAGTTTGCCGAGAACTCATCGATTTCTTACACAATGACTTCCTATACAGAATCTGGTGTTCCCAAATTTATAAATGGAGACTTTACTGATGCTGTAGTTACGAATGAAATGGATGCCCTAAACGTGCTAGAAAATATCAGTGAGTTAGGCGTAAAAGATGCCAAAGAAGAGTTTTTACTACTCTCAAAAGATGAAGCAAATGACATTACATATTATCGCTTCCAACAAATGTATGAAAATACCCCAGTATATAACCAAAATGTGATTCTTGCCGTTGGGAAAGATAATCATCCCACTTCCTTCAGTGGCTACTATATTCCAGAGATTTTGCTGAATGATACTAAAATTATGAGTGAAGAAGAAATGAAAGAACTCACTCTAAAAGAGGTGGGGGATGGCGCAGAAATAGAAAGTATTGAGAAGATGATATACATTGATAAGGACTCCCAAGCAAGTTATGTTTATAAAGTCATTGTAACATCACCGTCTATAGCAAAAGAAATGCTTCGAGACGCGAACGATGGAAGCTTGATTTTTTCGAGCGATCTATATGATCAAGCGTTATATGAATATACGGGTACTGGAATAAACGATATCGAATACACTATTAATTTAGAAGAATATTTTGAAGCAGGAACGCGTATAAACAAGTACCGCTTCATCGATCCCGTTCGAAATATCAGCATCTCTGATTGCTCGAATCTAGGACCGGTATTTTCTTTATTGAGTTCTGTGATTACAAATAACGCCTTATTTTCAAGCCCTTATACCTTGCCAATGAATAATGGTGTTCTTTATACAGAGGATACAGAATTTTTAAAAAATGCCATTACAACGATGGCTCATTACGAAATAATTTATGACTATTATAAAAATGTGCTAAATCGTGATTCTTATGACGATAAAGGAAGTACCATATACATTTGCCTTGGTGTGAGTGCTGAAACATTCACGAACAAAGATTTAAACAACGCTGCTTGGGCAAGTGCCCCATTTAACAGAATGATTATAGGCGACTTTAACGGTACAAGTTTAAGTCTATCTCTGGATATTTTGACTCACGAATTTACTCACGGAGTGATATCTCAAACATCCAACTTTTCCCATAGCCCAAAAGATAAAAATCAAGCAAATGAATCAGGTGCATTAAATGAAGGATACGCTGATGTATTTGGCGCCTTAATTGAAGGAAAAAACTGGATAGTAGGGGATGCAAACCAAATTCCAGATGATTTAACAAGAGACATTTCAAATCCAGAACAATATGGATATCCTGCTATGAAAGGTGGCGAATATTTTTACCCAGATCATTATTTACAAAACCGTTCTATCGCTGAATTTCTAGAAGACAATCAATTTGAATCATTACAAGACTACGACCGAGGTGGTGAGCATCGAAATTCTACTGTGGTTGGATATGCTGCTTATTTAATGTATCATAACGGGGCTTTTGAAAGCATGGAAGAAATGGCTAAAGTTTGGTATCAATCTTTATTCTTATTATCAAGTTATAGCAATTTCGAGGATTGTGCTTTAGCCATCATAGAATCCGCGGAGAGTTTAGGACTTTCTCGAAAAAGCCTTCAAATAATCCAAGAAGCATTTTATGAAACTAAAATGTTAGACGAAGAAACATTTTCTGTAAGTGGAACTGTAAAAAGCAAAAACAACATACTATCTGAAGTAGAAATAAAAATTTATGATTATGAGACCAACGAGTTATTAAACACTTACAAAACAGATTCTAACGGGAGTTTTTCACTAGATTTAACACGTGGAATGTATACGATTACATGGAACATGGATGGATTTAACGAGGTCAAAAAAATCATTATAGTAAATGCTAAGAGCACATTAAATGTGGAAATGGCAAAAGAGGAAATGGATAAATCCCCTCAAACCCTATGTACTACCGATAACTGTCATAACTTTACAATCTATATGTATGAAGTAGAAGGAAATTGTATGGTTGAAAAGCCTGAAACTTTTAGCGTGGACGATGGAACCATATTAAGTATGGACCTTTTAATAGACAGTCTAGGTAATAATTTTCAAATTACACTAGAAGGCACAGAAGCAAATGTAACGATTGGTTCTATTAGTGTTCCTCTAAATTTCTATTATTACCAAACCAAAGAAAAATATAATTGGAACACCCCAGTAACAGAGGATATTGAGATCGAACTAAATTTAGGAATGGATCTTGATTTCTATAATACAATGATGGGATGTAGTTAAAAGTAGATTCTAATCACAGAACTACTTTTTTAAAATCACTTCTAAATTTGCTTTCTTTTTCATAATTTGTTATGATGGTACTCCGAGGTGAAAAAAATGAAAATAGTTGATATAAGAAAAAAGAAATCCGATTTAGAAAAGAAAAAAAAGACACTAGAAAATACAAGAAATTTTATAAAAATAATAAAAAAAAGTAGCTTATTAGGTTCCTTTGTAATTCCAGCTTACATGTCTTTAGGAAGCTATCATTATTTAAAAAAACATCCTATAAATGATTACTATATCTATCCCGTTTTAAAAAATATAACTCAAGATAATGAAGAAACATATATACATCTGGATTCTAGTAAATTACCAATTGGAATGTTTCAGACTAATTCTGTTTATATCGAGAACCAAAAGGATAAATTCTTAAAAGACACAGAATTATATATAGTTTATAAAAGTCCATATATTATGCAAAATAATCAGTATACAAGAACCGTTTTAGCCTATACATTTAAAAATGCAGGGGAAAATAGCATCAAAGAAGCCTTAAAAAATCCAAAAACTTTAGGAGAAATATATACCGAAGTAGAAAGCTATACAGAAACAATCGATTCCTTAGAAGAAGTAAATAAAGAAATTTACGAATTTACAGTGGTAGATTACGAAAAATCAATCGTAGTAGAAAAAGAAGTTTTAGAAAATGAAGAGGAATTACGTAATACAAGTTATTATATTTATTTCTCTGGTGTTTTAGCTTGTCTTATTCTAAGAACCATGGCAATCTCTAAAATGGATAAAGATATAATTCAATTAAAATTAAAAAAATAAGTATCATCTGATGAAAGAAACTTTTGGAACGATATTTTTTCTCATGCTCTAAAATTTATGATTGAATTATAAAAAATTACGTGATATAATGAATATGCGTTTGAAAAAAATGTCTCCTTAGCTCAGCTGGTAGAGCAACTGACTCTTAATCAGTGGGTCTAGGGTTCGAATCCCTAA
>DVHP01000032.1 GCA_018711945.1 Candidatus Ventrenecus avicola | reverse complement strand
CCCTTAGCAGGGGCGCCTCTTCAGCCTCTTGAGTACTACTCCAGAATTTGTGCTTACCACTAGATTTTACTATAAATTCATGGGTTCGTCAACTATATTTTTTGGTAAAAAGAAAAAAACAGCATGGCTGCTTATAATAAATTTTTCTTTTTGAGTAATATTACTAGTAAAATGGCTATTAGGAAGGATAAACTCACAATTAAAATGAAAGAAAACGGGTTTGTTCCAAAGTCCCCTAGGGATAGGTTCATTCCTAAAAAGGAAGAAATCATAGTTGGTATGGAAATTACTAGAGTAATTGATGTTAAAAATTTCATAATATCATTTAAATTATTAGAAATAATAGAACTATATGTATCCATAGTATTCTCTAAGATTTCTCGATAAGTATTTGCCATTTCAATCGCTTGTTTAATTTCAATTTGAACGTCGATTAATAAATCTTGTTCATCGCTAGTTAAATTGCAATTATTTTCCATTTTTTCTAAAACAGAGCGATTTCCTTGTAGGGCAGTAGTGAAATATAGTAAGCTTTTTTGTAAAGTTAACATGTGTTCTAGATCTTTATTGCTAGTAGATTTAATTAATGTTTTTTCTTTGGAAAGAATATCGTCTTGAATTTCGTTTAAGAAACGAATATAGTATTCGATTGTTTTATTAATTAAGAAAATTGGAAAGCTTCTTCGTTGTAAAAAACGTAAGCCGTGAATTCTTCCTTTTTTTAAATCTGTAATTATCGGATGGTGAGTTGTTGTAATTGTTAATATTCCGTTATTCAAAATGAATATGGCCATAGGAAGAGCGCGATATTTTTTCTTGTCTTTGTTTAGAATGACATAAGGAATTTTAATGATGAGCAAAAGATAATTTTTTTCTAATTCCATATGTGGTGTTTCGGAACGGTCTAGTGTTTTTCTAATTTCTTTTGCTTCAATATTTAAACTCGCACTGACAGATTTTATTTCTTCTTCACTTGGATTATTTAAATGTACCCAAAAATTTTTTAGAATGTTTTTTCTAGGCATTGGAATATTGTTTTTTATTTGATAAATATATTTCATAGTTCATCACCACTTTCATTGTAGCACATATTTTTATTTTTTCTAGGGCTCTTTTCAAATTTCTATTTCTTTTATATAATAAATAAAATGAGGTTATTTATGAAAAAAGAATTATTAATACCGGCTGGTAACATGGATGCGTTAAAGATTGCTGTTTTAAATGGGGCAGATGCTGTCTATATTGGTGGCAAATTGTTTGGGGCTAGAGCCTTTGCACAGAATTTTACTGAAGAAGAAATTATAGAGGCAAAATCGTTTTGTCATTTATATGGAGTTAAGTTATATGTGACTGTAAATACCATGGTGTATCAATCGGAATGGGAAGTGGTTACAAAGTATATCAAGTTTTTATATCAAACGAACGTGGATGCTGTGATCGTGTCAGATTTAGGACTTATTTCTTATATTCATGAAACGTATCCAAATATGGAAATTCATGTTTCGACACAAGCGCATACTTATTTGGCATCACAGTTTGATTTTTATCAAGAACTTGGTGTGAAAAGAGTGGTTTTGGATCGTGAGTTATCGTTAGAGGAGATTGATTTATTACCAAATACTTTAGAAAAAGAGGTTTTTATTCATGGAGCTCTTTGTGTCAGCTATTCTGGTGAATGTTTGATGAGTGCTTTAAAGGGTGGTCGTAGTGGTAATAGAGGTTCTTGTGCTCAAGTGTGTCGTTTGCTTTATACATTGAATTATCATGGAGAAAAAATGGGTGATAAAAAGTATTACCTTTCGACTAAGGAACTAAACACTTCTGCTTATATATCAGAACTTTTCAATAGTAGTATTACTAGTTTTAAGGTTGAAGGAAGAATGAAAAGCCGAGAATATGTCGCGTTTATTACACAATTTTATCGAACGTTAATAGACCAGTATCAACATGCACAGGAAACATCGATTTCTTCTGCGGAACTTAAGAAATTGAAAACGTTATTCAACCGAGGATTTACGAAAGGGTATTTGATGAGAGAGGAAAATATCATGAATTTTGATACACCGAATCATCAAGGAATTGTTTTAGGTGGTGTTACTTTCTCAACTCCTAAAAGAATTCAAATTAAATTGGCAGAAGATCTCACGCAAGGGGATGGTATTCGTTTCAAAGAAATTCAGGCAGGAATGATTGTTAATTTTTTATATGATAAAAAGGGGAATCTTATCCATGAGGCAAAAAAGGGAGATACTGTTTTTGTGGATAATAAAGTAGGACTGAATAGAAAAGCTACTGTTTTAAAAACGTCTTCGGTAACATTATCGGAAGAAATTGCGAATTATCCTAAAAAGACAATTCCGATACAAATGGTGGCTGATATTGATACTCACGAGTTTACTTTAAGGGTGACGGATGGAGTTCATCAAATTGTAGTTACAAAAGATATTTGTGAGAAAGCTAAAACAAAGAGTATGGAAAAAGAAGATATTTTAAAACAACTCAATCGTTTAAAAGATACACCATTTTTTCTAGAAAAGGTAGAGATTCATTTAGAACCTCATGTTTTTATTCCGGTTAGTAATATAAATGAAATACGAAGGTGCGCGATTGATGGTCTTACCCAGGCAAGAAAAAGATAGGAGGTAACTATGAAAATCAGTGTATTTGTTAGAAATGAAGAACAATATCAAACCGTAAAGCGGTATCCTGTTTCTCATATTTATTCTGATGATCTTTCTTTGGTTCAAAAGTATCCGGAGATTTATTATCAAATGCCTAGAGTTAAAGTTGATACTCTTTCTTGTCCTTTGAGAGTGCTTGTGAATAACGTGGGAATTATGAAGGAATTTTATGATCATAAAGAAATGATTGGGGATTATTTTTTAAATATTGCTAATCTTTCCACGATCAAACTTTATTCTAAATATCTAAAACATATGACTTTATCGATTGAGTGCTCTAAAGAGGAAGTTTCGTTATTAAAAGAAATGGCAGATAAAATAGAAATTTTCTTGTATGGAAGGGTAGAGGTTATGATTTTGAAAAGACATCCTGCGATTACTAAAAATGGATATTTATTGCAAGATAGAGAAGGACATGTTTATCCTACGCGTGTTGATGGGGAAGGACACGTGCACATTTTTCATTATGAACCTCTTAATAGAATTTCTGAAATGTCAGAATATCAAAAATTAGGAATTTCTTTTTATCGAATTGATTTTTTTGATGAATCTGTAAATGATATAAAGCAGATTTTAGAACAAGTTTTTTAAAAATTCTTTTACTTGTCATAATTTGACAGTAAAGGATACGTTTTTTTGCTTAACTCAAGAATTTCCTGTTATATTAATAATGTAGAATAGAAAGAGGGATACTATGAAAGCACCTAAAGTGATGGAACATATTAAACCAGCACATATTGAATGTACAAAGGAGGATATTGCACCAATTGTGATTATGCCAGGAGATCCACTTCGGGCTAAATATATTGCCGAAAAGTTTTTAACAGATGCAAAACTTATTAATCGGGCAAGAAATATGTTTGGCTACACAGGATATTATAATGGCAAAAGGGTTACTGTAATGGGTCATGGTATGGGTATGCCAAGTGTTAGTATTTATGCGTTTGAATTATTTTATTTCTTTGGTGTTGAGAAAATTATTCGAATTGGTACATGTGGCGGACTTGATGAATCGATTAATGTACCAGATGTAATTTTGGCTACTAGTAGTTATACGGAAGCAAATTTTGCTTATACCTATAATGGAGATCCAACGCATTGGGCAAAACCAAGTGCGCGCCTTACGGAAAAGATTCGTGAAACAGCAAAGAAAAATGACGTAAAATTGGTGGAAGGAAATGTTATTTGTACGCAGCAATTTGATTTTTATGCAGATTTAGAACATATGCTTCATCGAATTCAAGATAAAGATATTATTGCTGGTGAGATGGAGACTTTTGCATTATTTCATATTGCAGATAGTTTTGATAAAGAAGCGGCAGCATTGCTTACTTGTGTAGATAGTATTTATAAGGATACTTTTTTATCGATTGAAGATCGCGAAAAATCTTTGGATACTATGATAAAGCTTGCTTTAGATAGTTTAGAGTAAAATGAAAAGGAAATCGTAAATGACTTCCTTTTTTTTGTTATGGTCCGGTAGGTCCTGTTGGTCCTGTTGGCCCAGTAGGTCCAGTAGGTCCTGTTGGTCCCGTTGCCCCAGTAGGCCCAGTCGCCCCAGTAGTTCCAGCGGTTCCTTGAGGTCCAGTAGGTCCGGTAGGTCCTGTAGCCCCAGTAGTTCCAGCGGTTCCTTGAGGTCCAGTAGGTCCTGTTGGTCCCGTTGCACCAGTAGGCCCAGTCGCTCCAGTAGTTCCAGCAGTACCTTGAGGTCCAGTAGGTCCGGTAGGTCCTGTAGCCCCAGTAGTTCCAGCGGTTCCTTGAGGTCCAGTAGGTCCTGTTGATCCAGTAGGTCCTGTAGCCCCAGTAGTTCCAGCAGTACCTTGAGGTCCAGTAGGTCCTGTTGATCCAGTAGGCCCAGTCACACCTGCAGTTCCAGTTGTACCTTGAGGTCCAGTAGGTCCTTGTGGAATGGTAAGATTTAAAGAATAAGCATTTCCACCTAATGGAGTAACAGATGCACTCGCAGGGCTTCCAGGAGCACCTGTAGTGACATTACCAATGGCTAGGGTAATGCTTGGTCCAGTCGCACCCGTTGGTCCCGTCGGACCAGTCGCACCTGTTCCCGTCGGGCCAGTTACTCCAGCAGGCCCAGTCGCACCAGTAGGTCCAGTAGGTCCCGTTGCGCCTGTTGGCCCTGTAGCGCCCGTCGGGCCAGTAGTTCCTTGTGTTCCACTGGTTCCTGGTAATCCTTGAGGTCCCGTAGCCCCCGTAGGTCCTGTAGGCCCAGTTGCTCCCGTTGGCCCTGTTGCGCCAGCAGGAATGACAAAGTTTAAGATTGCATTTTCATTTGTACCAGCATTTACAACAGATGGAGTGCTTCCCGGTAAACCTTCTGTAGTTGTTCCAACGATAATTGTTGCTGGCCCTTGAGGTCCTGTTGGCCCTGTTGGTCCCACTCTAGAAGAGCAACAACAGCCTTGACTAAAACCATTTTTTTGATAGTTTTTCACGTAATTATATGCTTTTTCGTAATCGCTACAATTATTCATAACATTCTCCTTTCATCTATAGGATATGTAAAAATATTTTTTCGGTTTGTTTTTTCACCCTATAAATAAAAAAACTAAAAATAGCATAGTCAACTTTATAAATTTATGATATACTTATAAAGAATAAAGAGAGTAGGGATGACATGGAAGGAACAGTACAGCAAACAAACAATCATTTAAAACCATTGAAATATCCTGGGCTAGGGTTATTTATGTCATTTAAAATTATTTTTGAGATTCTTCTTTATATTTTAAAATGTGCATTACGAGGATTTTTATATGTATTTAGAGATTTACCAGTAATGGCATGGCGAAAGATGAGTGGAACTGTTGATGATGCTTATCGAGGAACACAGGCTGCACTTTCTCATCATGCGAAGCCTCAAGAAAATACTGCAAACAAAAAAAGCATTTTAAATATGGATATTAATGACTTATTAAAAAATAGTCATTATATGAAAAAGAAGTTTGCTAAGTTAGAGAAAGAAAAGGAAACGTTATTAGCTGAATTACAAGGACCAGGAAGAATTCGGAGTAAGGAGGCAAAGGTTTATAAATTTACAGCGAAAAATAAAGATGGAAAATTAGAAACTGGAATTATTAGTGGATTTTCTAAATTAGATATTAATACTTTTTTAGTGCAAGATGGCTATGATGTTTATAAAATAGAAAATAATAAATATATTGAGCTCTTTTATGGACAATCTAGTATTTTTGCACCCAAGTTAAAAACAAAAGATTTACTTTTTTGGTTAACACAACTATCTACTTATTTAAAAAGTGGTATTACATTAGCTGAATCGATTCGAATTTTGAATTTGCAAATGAATAAAAAAGCGACTTATAAAAGGGCTTTTCAATCTGTTATTTATGAACTTACTATGGGAGAGACTTTTTCTACTGCTTTGGAAAAACAAGGAACCATGTTTCCGCCACTTTTAATTAATATGTTAAAGGCTGCAGAGGCGACAGGGGAACTACAAGAAACACTAGATGATATGGCAAACTATTATGAGGAAATTGATAAAACTCATAAGCAAATGATTTCAGCAATGACCTATCCAACTGTAATTTTTATTTTCAGTTTGGCTGTTATTACTTTCGTTTTGGTTTGGGTTATTCCTAATTTCATAACTATTTATGAAAGTTCTGGGTCTGAGATTCGAGGAATTACCTTATTAGTAATTCATATTAGTGATTTCTTGCAACATAATTTGGCGTTTTTATTACTTGGAATTGCTATTTTTATCATTATCTTTGTCATTTGTTATAAGAAAATAAAGGTATTTCGAGTAAAAACTCAAACGATTGCGATGAAACTGCCAATTATCGGGGATATTATTAAATATAATGAGTTAACCATTTTTTCTAAAACATTTTCTTCTTTGCTTCGTAATAACGTTTTTATTACGGAAAGTATTGATATTTTAAGTAAGATTACAAATAATGAAATTTATAAAGAAATTATGTATAATACGATTGATAATGTTGTAAAAGGAGAAAAGATTAGTTTAGCATTTAAAGATCATTGGGCTGTGCCTGATGTGGCATATTATATGATAGTGACAGGTGAATCAACTGGACAACTTGCGGAAATGATGGCAAAGGTTAGTGCTTATTATCAAGAGATGCATCGAAATATTATTAATAATATGAAGTCATTCATTGAACCAATTTTGATTTGTTTTTTAGCTATAGTTGTTGGAGGAATCATTATTGCGGTTATTGTACCAATGTTTGATTTAATGAATCAAATTCAGTAGTAGGGGGATATTTATGAGTATTTATTATGGAATTTTATGGTTTATTTTAGGGAGTTGTCTCGCGTCTTTTTATGGAGTAGTAAGCACGAGACTCCCTATTCATGAGTCTATTGTGAAACCACGTAGTCATTGTATGAAGTGTGGTCATGAATTATCATGGTATGAACTGATTCCTGTTTTTTCTTTTTTGTTTTTAAGAGGAAAATGTAAGAAGTGTCATACAAGACTTAATGTGGCAGAACCACTTTTAGAATTATTTACAGGATGTTGTTTTGCCTTTTTTTATTGGTATTATGGAACTAGTTATTCTTTTTTTGTTAGTTTGATTTTAATTTCTTTAGCGGTTTTAATTTTTGTAAGTGACTTTCAATATATGATTATTTTAGATTCTCCTTTGGTGATTGCTGGTATTCTTTTGTTTATTTTACAGTGGATTTACTTTGGCATTGCAGAAGCATTTTTGCATCTTGGTTATGGACTCGTGATGTTTTTGTTTATGCTTGTGATTGGTTTTTTAGGAAGTCTTCTTTTTAAAAGAGAAGCCTTAGGTGGAGGAGATATTAAATTATCTTTTATTATTGGTCAAGCTGTTGGAATTCCTTATGGATTTTTAGTTTTGATTTTGTCGACATTCTTAGCTTTACCATATGCAACATTTAGTTTACTTAGTCATACTCAAAAAGAAGTACCATTTGGTCCATTTATTATATCTGCTTTATGTATTGTGTTTTTGTTTTATGATAAGTTTACTTATATTTTAGAACTTCTTTATTAAAAGTGCCTTGATGGGCATTTTTTTAAAGCTTGTCAAATCTAGTGTGTACATTCCAAAGCGCACTAGTTTTTTTCATTCGACAAAAGTTGTCAAAATCTCTGA
>DVHP01000031.1 GCA_018711945.1 Candidatus Ventrenecus avicola | reverse complement strand
TTTGAACTAAGATATGTAACAGGTACTACTGCCATATCTGTTTTAGAAACTGATCCTAGAGCATAATATATATATCCTGATGCATATCGTCTGAAACCATGATTAGAAGACGTAACTAATGGAGTTAATGTCCGCTGAGCTTGGTTCACATAAAGCCAATTATTATTTATGCAATCCTCAAAAAGATATTTGTCCTGGTAATAAATCGAAAGAAGTAAATACTTTCGTTCCTGTCCACAAGATACTTCCTACTTGCTCTGTCTCCACACTAATATTTGTATTATTTCCATCATTTTGATTATTTGCCACAAAGTATGCAAACGTTGCACCGATTGTAACTATTAATAATAGACCTATCACGGTTAATGCTATGATTGTTCTTTGTTTCATCTTTATCACTTCTTTCTATAAACTTAAGGCAAACGGATTAGAAGAACTGCCATCTCCTCCAGTGACTTTGACACTTGAAATTAAATAAGTAACTGGAAAAACATGATCCGTATTATATGCATTATAACTACTTACACGACCAGATTTATGCGCATCAAATACAGATCATATATAAGCAAAATTTTGAGTAATAGTCCATTGAGATGCTCCTATATACAGCCAATCATTATTATAACAATCACTTAGATTATCCCAATTATATAATACACTGGCTAAGCACTCTGCCCTATCTATACCACTTCCCCCACTTGTTGCATATCCATAATCAGAAGGATATATAAGTCCTATTTGACCTGTCCAAGTCGTTGACCTTCCACTATAAACTCCTGTTCCTCTTTCTCTTTCATAAAACATGCTTGCTGTTACATCATTATAAGTATTACTTCCTCCTAAATTCCAAACTGCATTACTTATCAAAGATTTAGCATCTTCAGTTAATCCTGTACTTGTAAAATCACATGAGGTTGTAGCACCATTTTGACCATATGGACATTCGCCACTCGTTCGATTATAATATGCTCCTGAATTTAATACAGTTTGCAAAGATGCTGTTGTCCAATCGTTTTCTCCATTTTCACCCTTATTATCCCAACTATAGTTTCCAATGGATTCGTCTCTTATAATTTTAAGTCTCGTTTCTTTCTTGCCTGTTCCATCATCGATGTTGTTCATTACTCCAATAATTCTCCATAATTCATTATTAAATAATACATAGTTATTTGGATCAGCTCCAATATATCTTAAATTATTATCTGCAGTTTCATCATAAACAAGCTCTGTAGAAGTATCTACTAAAGAAGTGATATAATCAGCTGCAGTTAATTGTTTCTTAAAATACATGGCACATTTTGTTCTACTCATATTTCCAGCAGAATAATTAGAAAAATTAATTGCAGCACTCCAACTATCTTCATCCCATGAAACAGTCGCGCCATTGGTACAACTGCTTTGACTCGCATCAAAAACATACTCATCATTCTTACTTGGAAATGTATTGGTAATTTCTCCATCGATGTATATCGCAAAATACAAGTCTCCTGGATCCTGATATTGCCCATTAATCACGTTAAATTGTTTTTCTTCGGTAAATACTGCAAATCTATATAAATTCAAGAAAATTATCGTATTTAAAACGATACATCCTTTTAAAAATCACAACCTATTTCTAGTTTGTGACTTATCCTGCTTTCATTAAATTTTTAATATTTTTAATAACTTTTTTCTCTATTCTCGAAATATAAGACTGACTAATTCCCAGTAAATCCGCAACTTCCTTCTGTGTAAAACTATCGGTATTATTGAGTCCATACCTTAAAATCATAATTTGTTTTTCACGATTTCCTAACTTATTAATTTCCTTCGAAATAAAATTTCTTTCTACACTTTTTTCATATTCATTACTAACCAAATCAATTTCTGTCCCCAAAACATCTTCCAAATGAAGTTCATTGCCTTCATTATCATAATTTAAACTATCTTCCAAAGAAATCTCTTTCTTCCGTTTCTTATTCTTCCTTAAAAACATCAAAATTTCATTGGCAATACAACGTGATGCATAAGTAGCGAGCTTAATATTCTTATCTAATTTATAAGTATTAATTCCTTTAATTAAACCAATCGAACCAATACTGACCAAATCTTCCATATCATATCCCGTATTTTCATACTTCTTAGCCAAAAATACAACTAATCTCAAATTATGTTCAATGAGTTTATTCTTAGCCTCCATATCCCCTTGCTGAGATTTCAAAATACATTCTCTTTCTTCTTCACTACTTAAAGGAGGTGGAAGCTTATCACTACTTCCAATAAAAAAACATTCATTATACTTTTGTTTAAACCACTTAATAATTTTTTGTATCATAGCATTTCCTCCGCACAAAAAAAATTCAAAATACAGTCAACACCGTCCCTTAATAGTTCCCCTTCACTAATACCTACCAAATAGTTTTTGCTCACTTTCCCATTGATTTCTAAAAAATCGATTTTAAAACATTTCATAAGTCCATGATAATTTAAAGTATTATATGGCACATAGATAATTTGTTCTCGCACATTTTTAGGGATTTTTTTCTCATTCACAATTACTATTTTCTTCTTAGTAACCGGATCTATCAATTTATTTCCTGTATCTAAATATGAATTTACTTCGATACTGCCTCCATTCAAAAAATGAATGACTGCTCTATAATACTGCCCATAATGAACTACACTCTTCCGTTGTTTCACATAAATATATAACATAACGGGTGAAAATATGACTAAAAAAATGTAATTAACAGATATACTCTCATAAGAAAATACAAGCCCATAATGACTTTCTGCAAAAGTTAAATTTAAAAAATAAAGAAATCCTCCCAACACAGTACTAGTCATATAAAAATAGCTAAGATTTTGAATAACATACTTTTTGTCCTTTATCCCAAAAGTAATTGTACACATTACAATACTTAATACTACTTTGAAAACAAAAAGAAGAATACTAGAAATAGATAGAAATAAAGTGAATATAGTAATACTTCCTACCAAAGCTCCTAAAAAAATTCTTTTTAAAGAAGTATTTCTTTTTAAGGTATTATTCACTGTAAGAAGCAAAAGAAAATCAAAAAACAAATTCAGAAAAAACACTAAATCTACATAGACTGTCATATTTTCACCAGAATCATTATATAAAAAAAACGACTCCTTTTTTGTCGTTTCTAGTCACCCTGAAAAGTAATAGAATATTTACTTGGTCCCTTAATACATTTTCCAGTAATATCAAACTTTGATGCATGACAAGGACACTCCCAAGTTTTTTCTATAGAATTAAATAACAACGTACACCCCATATGAGGACACCGTCTTAAAACTGTATATGTTTTCTTACCATCATGATAAACTGCAACTTCTTTTCCAACAATTTTCAAAAACTCCATATTAGAAAAATCATGATAATATAATTTACTTCGAATAAAACTATACGTATTATCAAAAGTATTTTCTAAATAAGGAAGTATTTTAGCCCCGAAGTTTTTTCGGTGCAAAGAAAATAAAGAAGCATAAGAATTTTTCTGTTTTAAAATCAAATCACTAATAATAAGTGCACTTAAAGTACCATTCGTCATTCCCCACGTATTATAACCAGTAGCTAAATACATTTGAGGTTGCAAAACTCCAGAAAGTGGCATCATATCAAAAGTCATCACATCTTCATTACTCCATAAAAAGTCTGGTTTGTTTCTTGCTAAATATTCAAAATTAGAAAAAATATCCCAAGACTTACGAATTCTATGACTTCCCATCAAAGTAATTTGATAAATTTTCTCATCTTCCAAAAAACGCTCAGAAATGATATTAGGTGTTGTCGTAATAAAAGTAGTATGTGGATTAATTCTCACCTGGTTCGCAGCAACATAAGACTTTTCCAGATATGTCTTTAAAGGAAACAAATAAGGAAGCAAAAAATACGGATAATGACAAGCAAGTACAACATGAGTTGCTTTAATAGAAAAACCATTTTCTGTCCCCGCAACATATCCATTCCCTTCTTTGATAAGGTTTACAATATTAGTTCCTTCATAAAATTCTACACCAGAACGCTTACAAACACTCACTAATTGTTGTAAATACTTTAAAGGATGAAACACATACGTATCAAAAACTTTTAGCTCTGCTCCATTTACTTTATGATCAAAAGTTGCTTTCACATTACATCGTTTTAAAAATTCATATTCCTGAGTTAGTTTCTCTACTTGATTTGTAGTAATAACACTAGATGTAACCTTTTCAAAATTACAATCGATATGTTCTTCTTGAATAATAGAAGAGAGAAGTTTTATAGCTTCTTGTTGACTTTCTAAGTACTTCCTTGCTGTTGAAAAGGAATACATTCCCTCTATCTTTGAATAAACAATCCCTTGTAAATAATTAATTTTTCCTGTTGTTTTTGATGTCACTCCATGCATCAATTGATTTCTCTCAGCAACTAAAACTCGAAGCCCTTTATCCTTTAAAAAATAAGCAGTAGAAATACCAGTAATACCACCGCCTATAATTAACACATCAACTGTTTTATTTCCCCGTAATTTTTTTTCTTTTGCAAAATTCATATTTTCTAACCAAAGACTATACCTCTTCATAAGACTCACCTAAAAATAGTATGGTTCCTTTTAAATAAGAAATACATAAATTAAAATATAATCAAATTACAAAAACAAAATATCAAAAAAATAAATCACTAAAAAAGAACTAATTCATTTAGCTCTCTTGGTATTATCTGTTAATTAGATTCTTCTATCACTTTACTAATTTCTTCCTCTGTTAGTCCGGTCACTTTTATAATTGTTTCTTTTTCAAGACCCATCTCTAGCATATTTTTAGCAATTTCTATTTTACTTTGTTTTTCTCCCACTTTCTCTCCTTCAGCTGTTGCTTCCGTAATTAAAGATTTTAAAATCTTCTTTTGATCTTCTTCTTTTGTCATATACTCTCTAAATCTT
>DVHP01000030.1 GCA_018711945.1 Candidatus Ventrenecus avicola | reverse complement strand
TTATTCTATGTTTCACGTGGAACATAGTTATTCACTTGCAATTAATTCAAACAGAAAAATGATTTATAATTAATTATCTTTCTATTTACAAGAATTTTATAGGAATGTTCCACGTGGAACATTCACTTATTAACAATTCCATTTTAATTCAATACATAAACTTATACACTCAATACTTTTTTTAATTAAATTTAACAAAATTTATCAAGATTAACGTAAATTTTTTAAGAAATAACAGTATTTATACACATAAAAGCTACACATCAATAATAATCAAATCATTTTTTTTAATTACATATTCTATGTTCCACGTGGAACATTGTTATCCACTTTTAAATACATAAAAAATAAAATAAAAATAAAAATAGATTAATTCTATTAAAAATAATATATAAAGATATAATTAAGAATAAAAATAAAATGATAATGATATAAAATAATACACGAAAGCAGCAAAAAAATTAACTCAAAAATCATATTTTACAAACCATTCTTTTCAAAATTATAATGAAAGGATTGATCTAGGATTACTAAATACTTAATGTTCCACGTGAAACATAGTTATCCACATCTTATCAATGTTCCACGTGGAACATTAAAAAAGGAAAAGTCTTTTATGACTCTTCCTTTACTTCTTCAATAACCTCAGAAGGATTTTCCTCTTCATGTTCAACAATGCTAATTGTCGAAACATTTTGATTATCTTTTAGATGTATTAAACGAACTCCTTGTGTTACTCTACCCAAAGTAGAAACTTGAGCTAATGGTAAGCGAATTAACATACCTGTATTTGTAATAATTACAACATCACTATTATCACTAATCAATTTAAATGACGCAATAGAACCATTCTTATCTGTAATATTAAGAGCTTTTACACCTTTACTTCCACGACTTGTTTCTCTAAATTCACGAACATATGTTTGTTTTCCGTAACCTTTCTCAGTTACGATTAAGATTTTATCATCATCAGAAGCAATTTCAGCACCGATACAAACATTATCTTCTAAATTAATACCCTTAACACCACTAGCTGTACGTCCCATAGGTCTTAAAGAATTCTCATTAAACTTAACCATTCTACCGGAACTAGAACCGATTAAAATCATATCATTTCCAGTAGTTTTACGTACACTAATAAGCTCATCTGTATCACGTAGAGTAATACAAATCTTACCATTTGTTCGAATGTTATCAAACTCTTCTATAGCCGTTTTCTTAACAATTCCCTTCTTAGTAGCAAATAACAAATACTTATAAGTATTATCCCTACTAATTGTAATTAAAGAATTAATAGACTCATCCTTATCAATTTGTAATAAGTTGATAACCGGAATTCCCTTAGATTGACGGCTAAATTCAGGAACTTCATAACCCTTTAATCGATAAACCTTACCCTTATTAGTAAAGAATAATACATAATCATGTGTGGATAAGTTAATCAAATGCTCTACAAAATCCTCATCATTTGTAGTCATACCTTTTACACCGACTCCGCCACGATTTTGCGATTTAAAAGTATCTGTAGTAGTTCTCTTAATATAACCTTTATTCGTTAATGCTATCATAATATTTTCTTCTGGAATTAATGATTCATCCTCAATATACTCGATTGCAGTCATATCGATATTAGTACGACGTTCATCAGCATATTTATCCTTAATTTCAAGAAGTTCAGAACGAATAATAGCTAAAACCTTCTCATCACTAGCTAAAATTGCTTTATACTCTTCAATTTTCTTTAATAAGTCATTTAATTCAGCTTCAATTTTTTCCCGTTCTAAACCAGTTAAACGACGTAATCTCATCTCTAAAATTGCTTCAGCTTGAATTTCATCTAAACCAAACTTATTAATTAATTTTTCTTTTGCTTCTTCATCAGTCGAAGATTCTCTAATAGTTTTTATTACTTCATCTAAATGATCTAAAGCAATTTTTATACCTTCTAAAATATGTACACGAGCTTCTGCTTTTTTTAAATCAAATCTCGTTCTTCGAATGATAATTTCACGCTGATAATCAATATACTTAGCAATAATATCTTTTAATGGAAGTATAACAGGCGATTTTTGATCCAACATTAAAAAATTTATTCCATATGTTGTTTGTAATTGAGTATGCTTATATAAATTATTTAACACAACATTTGCATTTACATCTCTTTTTAAATAAATAACAACTCTAACAGGATTCTCCAAATTTGATTCTTCATGTAAGTCACTAATACCGTCCAAAATCTTATCTCGAACTAATTCACCAATTCTTGATTGAAATTCTGCTTTATTTACCTGATAAGGCAGTTCGGTAACTATAATTCTAGACTTACCATTTACTTCTTCAATTTTCACCTTACCACGAATAGTTATAGTACCTCTACCAGTTTCATATGCTTTTTTAATACCACTATTTCCTAAAATAGTTGCACCAGTTGGAAAATCTGGCCCTTTAATATATTGCATTAAACCATCAGTATCAATATCCGGATTATCAATGTATGCAACACATCCATCAATCACTTCTCCCAAATTATGCGGTGGAATATTAGTTGCCATACCAACTGCAATACCCATTGTACCATTAACTAAAATATTTGGAAACCTACTAGGAAGTATTTCTGGTTCTTTTTCTGTTTCATCAAAGTTTGGTGTAAAATCAACAGTTTCTTTATTGATATCCCTAACCATTTCCAAAGACAATTTTGAAAGCCTAGCTTCAGTATAACGCATTGCCGCAGCTCCATCACCATCTAAATTACCAAAGTTTCCGTGACCATCGACAAGCATATGTCTAAAACTAAATGGTTGAGCCATACGAACCATTGCATCATATATAGATAAATCACCATGAGGATGATATTTACCCATAACATCTCCAACAATACGTGCACTTTTACGATGAGGTTTGTCAGGAGTATAGCCAGATTCATACATAGAATATAAAATACGACGATGTACAGGTTTTAAACCATCCCTAAGGTCAGGAAGGGCTCGAGCCATAATTACACTCATTGAATAACGAATAAAAGAACTTTCTACTTCATTAACAACATTATTTTCTATAATTTTATCCATCTAACACACCTC
>DVHP01000029.1 GCA_018711945.1 Candidatus Ventrenecus avicola | reverse complement strand
TGGAGTGTCAAAACAAACTATAGTAACTATACTTATGAAAATAATGAAAGAGTCAAATGTAGTTTATATTTTAGAAAAATTTCTTTTGCAGAAGCAGTAACAACATGTGGTACTTTAGGAAAAAATGCTTCCAATTGTATCCAAGAAAATTTCTTTTTAAGTAGTGAAATAATAGAGGATGAAACAAATGATAATAACTTAAGATTCATCGGAGCAGATCCGGAGAACTATGTCTGGTTTAATGATGAATTATGGAGAATCATTGGAGTTATGAATAACATTGATGATGGAACAGGCAAGAAAGAAACGAGACTCAAAATCATTAGAAATGAACCAATCGGGAACTATAGTTGGGATAATAAAGGAGAGCTTGGAGAAAATGACTGGAGTCAATCTTCGCTTCAAACAGTTTTAAATGAAGGACCATACTGGAATCGAACCAGTGGAGAATGTCCATATGGCCAAAATGGTGTTACAACAACTTGTGATTTTAGTGGAATTGGTTTAACCGAAGAAGCAAAGGCTATGATAAGTAATGCAGTTTGGACTTTAGGTGGACTTAGTGGTGAGGAAAATGATCCAAATTACTCTATAGAAGCAAATTCTAGTACATGGTATATATATGAGCGAGGAACCGAGGTATATAGTGGACGACCAACGGAATGGACTGGTCAAATAGGACTTATGTATCCATCTGATTATGGTTACGCTACAAGTGGCGGTAGTATTTATGATAGGAATGAGTGTCTA
Source organism: Candidatus Ventrenecus avicola (assembly GCA_018711945.1). Taxonomy (GTDB): domain Bacteria; phylum Bacillota_I; class Bacilli_A; order RF39; family UBA660; genus Ventrenecus; species Ventrenecus avicola. The sequence continues at coordinate 3,101 of DVHP01000029.1, read as the reverse complement.
GAAAATCCATTATATAATTGGAATGATATAGATGTTGTTTTAGAAGATTGCTATAATAATAATTGGCTGGAAGATGGAGTCTGGAGTTGGACTTTAACACCGTGGGAATCCACTAGTTATGGAATATATGTAACAAATAATCGTCATGTGGATATAGGATTTGTATATGGAAGCAATTATATGGTCATTCCTGTTGTGTATTTAATTTCAAGTGTCAAAGTCACTGGAGGAGACGGGAGTTCTTCTAATCCGTTCCAGTTGAATTTCTAGGCGATTGAAGAATGCTATGAAATAGTCTAAGGTAAATCCAGATGCATTTTAGCTGTCATATTCATATTAAAATAATTATAACTCCACTTCACAATAGCATACGGTGCATTATATTTTAAAAAAAATATGATATAATCAAAAATAGAAAAATAGTGGGAGAGTGATGTTGTCAATAAAATAACTAAAAATATATTATTAATCATTGGTATATTATTATGCTTAAGTATAATTCTAGGGATTAGTTATGCATATTGGAAGTTAGTGCTTCAACAAAAGATTCAAACGTAATAACTAGTGACTGCTTTTCCATAACATTTACAGATGAAAATGACATATCATTAGAACAGGCTTATCCTCTAAATAAGGAAGAAATGATTTCCTATTTAAAGACAGCAACACCATATCATTTTACCATAACAAACAAATGTGATTCAGTTGCACGAGGGTATATGAATTTGGAAACGATGCCAGTAGAAGAAAAAAGATTGAGTGATCAGTATATCAATGCTTTATTATATGATGGAAATACTAATCTTTCCGATGCTATATATTTTAATACATATGATTATGTTTTACCATCGTATATAGTGTTATACCCAACAAAAGATAGTCCTGATGATTTCATTTCACACTATTCCTTTCTATTAAATAATGCAGATATAAATGAAGAAAAAGTGATTTCTAATTCACTCACTGCATATAAGCTTAGCGATATTTTATTAAGAGCAGGAGAATCATTAGAATTTAATCTCCTTTTATGGATGGATGAATCTACTCCGGTAAGTGATGAGGTAATGAATGCATATTGGAGTGGAAAAATAACTGTATCAGTAGCTTATTCTACCTTAAAACCAGAAGATGATTTAGTGTATCAAATAAATGAACCATATTATATGGCAGATGTTGAATTGGATGAAGAAAAATGCTTACAAACTGTGCCAAGTGAGGAAAGCGTTATATGTAATGAAGAGTTTATGGAACTTAATATGCGTGGTAGTAATCGTGAAGAAGTAGAAGGATATGTTGACTTGTATATGGAAAATTTTGACTTTATAACATTAAATGGAATAATTGAAACTCGTGATGTTACAGTAACTGCCTATAAAAGTGGTGGAACATACATTAATGATGAATTAGATTATATAGAAGGAGTAAATATGCACGCGATAATCCCAGATGAGATAGATGGATATCCTGTTCGTATAATTACTGGCCCATTTGAAGAAAATGTACAAGGAGACGGTTTCAGTGGAGTTACATATAGGGGAAGTATTTTGCAATCTAGCGCAATCAGTGGATATAATTATAACACTATAATTACTTCTGTAGATATTGGTTCAAATATTTATGTCATAGATACAGCTGCTTTCATATATAATCGCCTTCAAAATATTAAGTTTGCTCCTTATTATGGATACTTAGCAATTTCTAATAATGCTTTTCAGGGAAATTTATTAACAGAATTGACATTGCCACAAGGTGAATTAATCGCTCTAGAAAATTATTCTTTTGCAGACAACCAACTAAAAACAGTGTAATTTAACGGAGCAGTAAATATTGGAGAAAATGCGTTTTTAAATAATCAACTTACTGAACTCCGCTTTGATTATGAAGGAACGACTATAGAAAGATGTGCATTCTGCAACAATCCAATTACAACAATTATAAATAATACAGGACAATCATTTAATTGGTTATATATTTTAACAGGAGAAAGTGGCGAAATATTTGAAACGGGAACTCTAGAAATAGATGGAAGGACAATCCAAATTATAAAAGAGTAAAGAGAAATATGAAAGAAATATTAAATAAAATAAAACAAAGTACTTTTGGAAAATGGGTTTGTCAGCATTCCTCATTTTCATGGGCTTGTGTTTTTTCGCTCATCACAATTATAATTTATAGTTTCTTATGCTTTCATGAAAATATTTGGTATGATGAAGCATATCAAATGGTACTAAATCGTTATTCTTTGAAAGAAATTATCTATTTTGTGAGTAGAGATTTTTCGCCACCTTTATATGCTATTTGCTTAAAAATATTTACAACTATTTTTGGAAGTTCATTAGATATCTGCAGATGCTTTTCGTTATTTACTTATTGTTCTTTGTTTTTTCTAGCATTTTTTCCTATTCAAAAATTATTTACAAAAAAGGTTAGCTTTATTTTTAGTATATTTTTGATTTTATTGCCTGTTTCTAGTTACATTTCCTTAGAAATAAGAACGTACTGTTTTGCCTTTGTTTTCACTTTGTATGCAGTTGTATATGGTGCATTATTATTAAAAGAAAATACCTGGAAAGATATGCTTTTATTTATCTTGTTTTCAACTTTAGCAATGTATTCCCATAATTATTCTATTTTTGCTATTTTTATCTTTTTAATCATTGAATTTATAACGTCTTTATTTTTAAAGAAAGCTCGATTAAAAACTTTATTATCATTAATTTTAACAATCCTTTTATTTATTCCATGGTTAAATGTATTACTTAATCAGGCACAAGCCTTAAATGAAAACTTTTGGATTAGTAGTCCTAATTTAGCAGTTTTATTTCATTGCTTATATTTTATTTTTGGATCACATAAATATTTAGTGTTAATAATAATCGATATTTTATTAATTTTTCTGTTTTGGGGAATATACAAGAAACCTCGTACAGTTATTCAAGCATTATACATATTTTTACCGAGTTTTCTTTCTCTTCTATTCTTTATTTTATGGAGTATTTATAAAACACCAATGTTTATTCCAAGGTATATGGTCCCGGTTTTAGGTGGTATTCTTTTATTTTTAGCTTGCATTTGCAGTATTCCTAAAAAAAACTATTTAC
>DVHP01000028.1 GCA_018711945.1 Candidatus Ventrenecus avicola | reverse complement strand
AAAATGTAGTTAAAAAATATCTTAACTACATTATACGAGGTGATTTTATGTACAATTTAGTGAAACGATATGTCAGTAATTTAACGAAGGATCAATTGAATGATTTTGCTTTAAAAAATGATGTGACGTTATCAGAAAGTGAACTTGATTTTGTGTATGTTTTTGTGAAAAAAAATTGGGAAATGATTTTTCGAAATCCCAATTTACTTCATTTAGAGCGTTATAAGGAACATTTTTCTCCAGAAAATTTTGTAAAAATACAAAAATTATTTGCGATGTACTATCAAAAATATGGTTATTTATTGTAATTTGTATTTTTCGTGAATATGTTCGATTAAGGAATCATCCCACTTTCTTTCTTTTAGCATTTTGATTTCAAAGTAATATGGTGGATAGATTCTTTTTTTATCTTCTAGGGACTCTCCAACATAAGGTGTTTCTAATATTTTAGGAATGTCTTTTAGTTTTGGATGATGAGCGATGGTGTCTAGTACCTCAAAGCCAATCGTGCCATAACCAATATTAGCATGACGGTCTTTATGAGAAGCACAAGGATTTTTGCTATCGTTTAAGTGTATACAAAAAAGATATTGTAAGCCAATGATTTCATCGAATACTTTTAGAAACTCATCAAAATCTTTGATGTCATAGCCCGCGTCATTTACATGACATGTATCTAAGCATACGCCTAAAGGGCTATGGACATGATCTATGATTTCTTTTAATTCTTCTAACGAACCAATTTCGGTTCCTTTTTTTGCCATTGTTTCTAATAAGATTTTGCATGATGGGTTGTTTTCTAAGCTTAAGTTTAAGGCATCGATAATATTTTGAATGGCTTCTTTTTCTGGAAGACCAACACTAGAACCAGGATGTAAGACGATGTAATCTACTCCTAGCTTTTCACAACGAGAAAGTTCTTCTTTTAAAAAGTTGATACTAAACTGCCATTTTTCTGGATCTTTTTTATTGGCTAAGTTTATGATATAGGGAGCGTGACAAATCACATTTTTTCTTTCAATATTATTTTCTTTCATCAGAGCGTGTGCTTCTTCTGTTAATTCTTCATCAATTTCTTTTCTTAATGTATTTTGAGGGGCACCTGTATAAAACATCAAAGCATTTGCTCCATAACTTAAGGCTTCTTTTACACTTCCTAGTAACTGAGTACTTGTAAACGATACATGACTACCAATTATCATAATACTTCCTTCTTTCTATAAAAGATTATACCAAAAGAAAAAAACCATTGCTAGGTTTGATTAACTAATATATCCACCACAAGTGGTAATTGCCGAAGTATTGTTTTCATCATTTGATGCTGGAATGTCTCCTTCATTGTTGCCAATGGCATCTGTTTTTGATGTAATTGTAAAGTAATTACTTCTCATCCATCCCGTAGCGCTTAAGGAACCGTCAGCATTTAATGTGACTAATACACTACCTGTATAGTTTCCATTGTTTGAAAAGTTTTCACTAAGAGGCGACTCTCCAATTACATAGCACTTAGTATTTTGTGTTTGACTTAAGGTACCATTCATTAATTCCATAGATGCTGTTGTTTGAGCACTTTGTAATAATGTTAAAAATTCTGTTCTAAAAGAACCACGACGAGCGTTATCTAGGATGTTAAAGATGTTGGTACTTGCAACAAGCATCAAAATTGCTAGGATGACAATAACTGCCAATAATTCAATCAATGTAAATCCTTTATTGTTTTGTATCATGTTTAATATTTTCTTCATTTTCTTTGCCTACTTTCATTGGTATTATACAAAATTTTAGTATTTCTCGTCAAGAATATTCCATTCAAATCTCTATCGAATTGGAATTTTTCCAGTTCCAGAACCGCCTTGATCGCCACAAGTTGTAATAGCTGAGGATTCCGCCCCAGAAGTTGCTGGAATCGCATCTTTCGTATTTTCAATGGAAGAAGTTGCGCCCGTTACAGTATAGTAATTACTTCTCATCCAACCTTGCGTTGTCAATGATCCATCTGCATTTAATGTTACTAAGACACTGCCCGAATAGTTACCATTATTGGAAAAATTTTCAGCTAACTTTCCTTGGTCAATCACATAACAAACTTGACGATTTGTTTGACTTAAGGTTCCATCCATTAATTCCATTGATGCGGTTGTTTCTGCACTTTGTAATAATGTTAAAAATTCTGTTCTAAAGGAACCACGACGAGCGTTATCCAAAATATTAAAGATGTTAGTACTTGCGACAAGCATCAAGATGGCTAAAATTACGATAACTGCAAGTAACTCAATTAATGTAAACCCTCTGTTATTTTTCACATAACTCAAAACTTTTTTCATATCTTTTCCCTACTTTCATATCTATTATACAAATCCCTGATTAGCTAGTCAAGATGAAATGTCAAATAAAAACACAATTTTTTATTGTGCTTTTTCTACTTTCACAAATCTTACTGTTTCCATTGTTTGCCTTTGTAAAGGCTTATTTGTTGTGCTATTTGTTTTCACTTCGCTGATTCTTTCTACAGCGTCATAACCAGCTATCACTTTTCCAAATGCAGCATATTCTCCATCTAAATAAGTATCGTCATCACTAACACAGATAAAGAATTGACTTGATGCAGAATCATAGTCTTCACTCCGAGCCATTGACACTACCCCTTTTGTGTGACTTAAATTATTTTCTACGCCATTTGCACTAAATTCTCCTTTGATGGTTTCTTCTGATCCACCAGTTCCATCTTCCAAAGGATCTCCTGTTTGAATCATAAAATCTGCTATCACACGATGGAATATCAGCCCATCATAAAAGTGTGAACTCACTAAATTTTGAAAATTTTCCACTGTAATCGGGGCAACATCAGGATAGAGTTCTATTAAAATTACTTCCTGCTTATTTGTCACAATCTTGACATAATTTGTGACTTCTTCTGTTTCTTCATAGGTGTATCCTTCGATTGTCCCTTGGGTTACGTCTTTTTCACAACCGGTTGTTAATACTAATAAAATGGCTAATACGAATAGTCCTAAGCATAGGATTCCTCTTTGTTTTTTTTCTTTTTTGTTCATGTTCTCTCCTACTTTCTGTCCTATTTTAACATACTTTTCTTCTCTTATCCATGATTTTCCTGTGAAGATCAGGATAAACGCATGAAATTTTAAATCATGTGTTTTTTTCTAATAATTTTGCAATCTCATCTGTATTTAGTAGCTTAAACACATTTTCTATTTCTTTTTCAAAATCTATGGATAATAAAAATCGAATCTTATTTAAACTCAAATTATAATATGTTTGGACAAACTTTAAAACAGCTAAACAAATTCGCTTTAATATTCCTAAATTTCTTGCTCCATTTTTTTCTAATGTTCTATTTGCATCTTCTTTAAATACTATATCTAATGGAGCATGTAAATTATTTTCTACTCCCCAATGTTTTCTTACTGCATCTGCAAATGCATGAATATCATCTTTGAAACTAATGATAAAGTATCGATTTTCTTCGGTTACTTCACCCGTTTGTATGGATTCGATTATTTTTTTCTCGACTCCTATGGATTTTAATTTTTCCCACTTATCTTTATTTTCTAACCATGATATTTTACTTGTCATATAATATTTTCTTGTTATGATTTTACTATGCGATTTTTCAACATCTATTGCATAGTTTTCTTTTTCTATTTCTTTTAATACATCAATATCATCTAAATAATCTTTGACATCTTCATAAAATGTTTTTTGATTTTTCTTTAAGGCTAATACATAATCGCCATGAGCTTCTTTGATTGCTATAACTGTATCTTTTTGGGTATTTAACGCATCGGCTGTTAATATACAATTTGTTAAATCTAACTTTTTTATAAGTTCTGGTCCCATAGGTATTTCATTACTTTTATCTTCTATATAATCTTGTACTAGTGATACTCCATAATTATGGGAATAGATACTCATGGTATTTAATGCTTTTATTTCTTCCGTATTTTCCTTATTTCTACTACTTCCTTTGGTCACTTTTCCATCCATAGATAATACATCTTTTGAGGCTTCTTCTTTGGCTAATTCATCTATTTTTTTTATTAAAAATTTGATACAACTACTATACAATGTTTCTGGATTTAAAAGGGAAATGACTCTTTGTATTGTATCATGAGAGGGAATGCCATTTGGAAGTTCAAGAAATTTTTTTAACCATTTTTCTTTTGAAACTGCAAACATGGCAATCTCATCCCATCCATCACATCTTGCAAGTATGGCTAAAAAACAAATCATTATGATGTCACTCATCAAATGCTTCACTTTACCTTGTATTCTCGTATCATTTTGATCTTTAAATATAATCATGAAATTTTGTAGTTCATTCGTTTCTATTTGATTTAGATCTATTTCTATATCTTCAAACATTGCTTTTATTTCCTCCAGCTTTTTACACTTTTTAGCCATACTTCACCAACTTTATTCTTTTTTTATTATTATACATGAAAAAAACGCATTTTTAAAATTTCATGCGTTTATCCTGTGTGAAGATTTTTATTTTCTTAATTTTTTTAGCATTTCTTTTTCTTCTTTGGTCACGCGATAGGAATCACAGATTTTACTAATCGTCTTGTTTTGAACAAACTTGGAATTCTGATTGTTTTTTAGAAATTCTAAGGTTTCTTCTCTATATTTAATGTAACATTCTGCAAGTAGCCACGCCACGGCCATATTGATATAGTATTCTTCTCTATTTAAGGAATTTACACATTCAAAAATGATAGATAAGTAGTTTGATTCTACATAAAAACTCAAGAGTAAAATTAGACCTACTCGTACGGAAAATTCATGAGAAGACATAAGCATTTCTTTTATTTTAGGTAAGTATGCCTCTTTATTTTTAGGAATGGATTTGACCGTGTTACAAAAGCCATCACAAATTGCCCAGTTATCTATTTTCGGAAGGAATTTTTCCATATATTTTGTAAAGTTTGGTTCCTCTAACGAAGCAATCACAAATCCCTCAATATTTACTTCCTCATAATATGTCTCCTTGCAAACACTTAAAAAACTAAGTGCATTTCCTTTGGATATCTCTTTGGCTATTTTTCTTTGCATAGGAACACGAATTCCTAATATTTCATATTTTGTTATCGTTAATTTTTGGTGAAATTCTTTGTAAGTCTCATCTTTTAAACTTATTAAGTATTTTACGTATTCTTGGTAATCTTTTTTGGTCCAAATATCTTTTTTTAACTCCATCTTCTTTTTAACTTCCTCTCTAATTTTTTTCCTTTTTTAAAATAGTGATTTACTACTCGTGTTTTTTCGCTATATTTTTGATATTCCATTTCTAGATTATATTCGATTGTTGTTGTTAGTCTTATAAATTCTTCGTCATCCATTAGTTCTGGATATTGATTGATCATTTCTTTTTTAGTGTTTTTAAACAGTTCTTTATTTCTAGCGAGAGAATTTGCATATTCTTCTAAGGCATCACGACCACTTTGAACTATTGTTAAATCTGGAAGAACAAAATTGTTTCTATTATGAAATATAATGTTTTCTATCCAACTTAGTCCTTGAAAAACGAAGAAACTACCTACAAATAATCGATAGTACTTATTTTTTACAAAGGGGATACTAAGAAAAAGTGGAAAGCTCAATATATTAGAAATTTTTTGTAATTGCTGTTTCATAAGCTGTTTTTCTAGTTCTTGTATTTCTTTTTGAGTTTTCTTTTCCATATCCAACACGAAATTTTCTTGTATGGTTTGAAAGGCTTCTTGATTCCATTTCATACATTCTTTCATGATATTTTCTTTTTCTTCTGATGACAAGGATTCTTCTAAGGTTATACGAATACTCTCTAATTCTAACTCTTTTTTGTAAATCATTGTGTTTTTCATTTTTGTTATTTTTTGTAGTTCTTGTAATAATTTTTGTTTTTGGGATTCTTGAAGTGGTTTTTTTAGTAATTCTTGTAATTCTTTTTCTTTTTTTTCTAATTCTTTTAACACATTTTCAAATTTATCGTTCAAAAATGTTTCTGATGTTAATTCTTTTTTGGCCCGAGTAGTTAACTTTGCTGTTTCTTTTTCTATCTTTTTTAAATCAATTTCTTCCAATTCTTGTTTTTTCTCTTGTTCTTTTTTTTCTTCTTGCTGTCTATCTTGTTTTTCTTCGGGTGATTTTTCTTGAGGTTCTAGTGTTTTGTTTTCTTGTAATTTTTGTTCTGGCGCAAGGGTTTCTGGTGTTTTTTCTGATGTTGTCTCTAAAATGTAAGTTTCTTCTATAAGAGGTGAATTCATCCTTTTAAATCCCGGTTCTATTCTTCTCTTTTCTTCGGGAGGGTTCCCGGGTTCTTTTCGCTCTTTCTCATTTAAAACTTCTTCTTGTACCTTTAAAGGTTCTGTTGGAATCTTTATAGATTCTTCTACTACTGGAGATGACTCTTTCCATGATGCTTTCCTTCTTTTTTCTAATGGTTCTTTTTCTTCTATTTGTTCTTCTGTTTTTGCTGGAAAACAGTTTTGTGAAGCTATCCATTCTTCTTTTGATATTTCTAAATTCTTTTCTTCGATTACTATTTTTTTCTTTCTTTTTAACTCTTTTATTTCTTTTAAAAAGTATTCTTCCACCCTATCTTCATTTTTTAACGTTTCTTTGGCAATTTCTTTTTCAGCTTTCGTAATTGTCTTTTCATACCATTTTTTTATTTCTTTGTCTTTTTTTTCTACTTGTTCTAAAAGGTCTTCTGCTTCTTTTTTTAAAACTTTTTGAAACTTTTTTTCTAGTTCCTCTTTGGTCATTGTGAATCGAAGGGCTTGCTTTTCTAACGTTTTTGCTTCTGGATTAGATGAAGTATTTAAAGGCTTCGTAAGAGGAACTTCTCGAGATTCTTCTTTTTGCTTTTCTTTTTGGGACGACTCTTTTTTTCTTTTCTCGTTTTTTGAAGGATAAAAAAGATTTGCAATAAGGCTCAGTATTACAAAAAGAGCTTTTTTTAAAAATCGAATTATTTTTCTTATTATATTTTGCATAATTATCACCACTTAAAGTTTGTCTTCTTTATTTTACCACAACTTACCAATTGTCATCTACTTTTCTCTTTGGTATAATGAGTACGAACAAAAGTTCTGGAAAGAGGATATTTTATGGAAAGAATTCATCGACATATTTTGTGCATTGATTTAAAAAGCTTTTTTGCATCGGTTGAATGTGTAGATCGAGGTCTTAATGCATTTACTACTCCTTTAGTGGTTGCAAATACCGATCAAGGAAACGGGGCGATTACTTTGGCTGTTAGTCCTTATTTGAAAGCTCAAGGAATTGGTGGAAGAACCAGACTTTATCAAATTCCTAAAAATATACCTTACAAAAAAGTGCCACCTCGAATGAAACGTTATATTGAAATGTCTAAAAAAGTGGTTGCTATTTATCTTTCTTTTGTCAGTCAAGAAGATTTGCATATTTATTCTATCGATGAGTGCTTTTTAGATGTTACAGGCTATCTTAGTTATTATAAAAAAAGCGACTATGATCTAGCAGAAGAAATATTAAAGACTGTGGAGGAGAAAACCGGTCTTACAGCAACTTGTGGGATTGGTCCAAATATGCTACTTGCAAAACTATCGATGGATATCGAAGCAAAAAAATATAAAAATGGGATTGCGAAATGGACGTATGAAGACGTTTCGTCGAAGTTATGGCCTATCACACCTTTATCTCAAGTTTGGGGAATCGGCAAGAGAATGGAACAGCGTCTCAATAATTTAGGAATTCAAAGTATTGGTGATTTAGCCCATTATGATAAAAATAAATTAAAAGCAAAATTTGGAGTACTTGGGGAAGAATTATGGATGCATGCGAATGGAATTGACAATTCTATTATTGCTGATTTTCGGCATCAACCGAAAGAAAAATCTTTTAGTCATAGTCAAGTTTTGATGAGAGATTATTATAATGAAGAAGTATTCCTTGTTATTGAAGAAATGGCTGGGACACTTACAAGAAGGCTTCGGAGTGATGTGCAGGAATGTCAGGTGATTGGATTTGGTATTACTTATTCTAAAGTCACTGGTGGAGGATTTTATCATTCTTTAAAAATGGATCAGCCTACTGATGATACTGGAAAGATCTATGCTGTTTGTCTTTCGATTTTCGATAAGTTTTACGAAGAAAATATGCCTATCAGGAAAGTTTCTATTTCCCTTGGAAAGCTGTCTAAAAAATCAGGACGACAGCTCGATTTATTTTCCTCTTTAGAAATAATGGAAAAACAAGATAAAATGATGCAAACAATCGATGAAATTCATGAAAAGTTTGGAAAAAATAGTTTGCTGAAAACGACAAGTCTTTTATCCAACTCCACGATTCGTGATCGAAATCAAAAAATAGGTGGTCATCATGAATAATCGTAATGAAATCAAATGGGCACCTTTTGAATCGTTATTTCAAACAAATGAAATAGTCCAAGAATTGGAGAGAAAACGCACGATTCATGAAAAGCCTGTGTTAAGTGAAGACGAATTAGAAGAAATCGAAAAGAATGTGTTATTTTCTTATCATACTCACTCTCATATTACTGTGCTTTATTATTATCAAGGAGTCAATTATCAAAAAAGTGGAATTATTACGGCAATTGATTCGAATAAAATTTTTTTTCAAGATCATAGTTCTCTTTATTTTGAACAAATTTTAAAAATTTTGATATAGAAAAAATCTAGATGTTGTCTAGATTTTTTGAGCTTCTTATTTTTCAAAATACATCGTACATTTTGTTCTACTTAAATTATCTGCTTGAAAATTAGAAAAGTTAATATTGGCACTCCAAGTCGCACTATCCCAAGATACGGTCACGCCATTGGTACAACTGCTTTCTGTACTGTTAAAGGTATACCCATCACTTGCATTTGGAAATGTATTGGTAATTTTGCCATCTACATAGACAGCAAAGTATAAATCTCCTGGATCTTGATATCGCCCATTTATGATGTTAAAATCTTTATTTTCTGTAAATACAGCAAATGATGTATACAAAAATACTCCTACTAAAAGAAATAAACAACACATTGTAAATACAATTATAACCTTCTTCTTAGTATCTTTTTCTTTAAATTTTTCTAGCTTCATAGTACACA
>DVHP01000027.1 GCA_018711945.1 Candidatus Ventrenecus avicola | reverse complement strand
GGGGGGTATCTTAGAAAATTAAGATATCCTACAATACTAATAGTAGTAGTTGGAGCTTGTATTTTCATGCTACAACAATCGAAAAAAGAAACGATTTTAAAAGAAGAAATACAAGAAAATACATTAGCGATTTATTTAGAAGACGAACCAATTAATTATATTCCAGCAAAAGATTTAGGATATACATTAGATATAACAAAGAGTAGTTGTAATAATGGAGTAGAAATTTCTTTTGATTACAATACTTGGAGTGTCAAAACAAATTATAGCAATTATACAAATCCAGATAACACAAGAGTAAAGTGTAGTTTGTATTTTACGAGTACTTATATTGAGTCATTATTAAATGGAACAGATCCAGTATTGGAAGAACCATTAATACCAGTTACCATTAGTGATGATGGTGTGGTGAGAAAAGCGAATCTTTCTTCAGAGTGGTACAACTATGAAACAAAGAAATGGGCCAATGCAGTCATACTAGAAGATGAAAGCAAAAACTATGCTTCAGGAGATATCATTCCAGAAGAAAATATTGAAAGTTATTTTGCATGGATACCAAAATATAGATACCAATTATGGGATTTAGGACTATATGATGGAAGAACTACAATAGAACCATCAAAGGTTCATGAAATATCAGTGATCTTTGGCGATTATAATACCAGCGATAATGTAGAGGGAGAATGTACTACTCCAATGGTGAGTGGTGAATCGGGCAACTGTGAAGTAGGAGACTACATGACTCATCCAGCATTCTTAAGTATCCCAAGTACTGGATTTTGGGTAGGAAAATTTGAAACAGGATACAAGGGAGCAACAACAAAAGAAGAGGCAGAAGTAAATGAAAGAGATGCAAGTAAAGTCCAAATCAAACCCAATGGCTATAGTTGGCGTGGGTTACAAAGTACAAACTCATTTTATACAAGTTTTGACTACAAACGTGAGTTAGACAGTCACATGATGAAAAATACCGAGTGGGGAGCAGTAGCATATTTACAACATAGTACCTATGGCTCTGCAACAAGTGTCAGAATGAACAATAATTCAGATTTTAAAACGGGTTATCAAGCAAATGAAGAGCCTACTTGTGGATATACAGGACAAAGCGAAGAATGTAATCGTTATTGTAATGATAATACATGTAACACAGCTTATCCGAACAGTAATTTGGCAAGCACTACAGGAAATATTACAGGTATTTTTGATATGAGTGGGGGAGCATACGACGGTGTGATGGCCGTTTTAGCAGACCAAAATGGTAATCCAATGAGTGGTCGTAACAAGTTATATAATTCTGGATTTAACGGAACATATGGCTGTCCAACTTGTGATAATCAAAGTGAATTAGAACTGACAACTGGCGAAAACTTTCCAGAAGAAAAATACTATGATAAATATAAATATATGAGCCTACCAATAACTGACTTTTATGATAGACGTATTTTAGGAGATGCAACAGGAGAACTAGGCCCATTTGAAGCTGGACCTAATGATGAGAGCTTATCTTCTTGGTATAAGGTACAAATAAGTTTTATTAATACAAATAGTCCTTGGGCTAGCCGTGGCAATCTTTATTCAAATGGAACCTATACTGGTATATTAGCAGGAAATACAAATTATGGAAACGGGTTAGTGTACAGTCAAATATCAAACACAAATGCAACATTCCGTATTATCCTAACTCCTACTAGGTAAATAAACGACTTTTTGTAAACAATTATACACTTTACTTGTTGAATGTTTAAATTATGTTTATAATAAATATAGGTGATTAAAATGAAGGAACAAGTTTTACAGTGTTTAGAAAATATTTACGAAGCCAAAGATTTAATCCAGTTAAATGACATGCTTGGATTAAAAACTGCAGAAGAATTAAGAGAATTACAAGAAGTACTAGACGAACTAGTAAATGATTATACTGTTTTTAAAACCAAAAAAGATAAATACCTATTATTAAAAAATTGCCCAGGATTAAAAATTGGTAAATATTCTGCAAACAAAAAAGGTTTTGGTTTTGTTATACTAAACAAAGAAGATGATTTATATATTAGAGAAGAAGACTCAAATGGGGCTGTTCAAGATGATGTCGTACTTGCCGAAGTGACAAAAAAAGGAGTCAAACCAGAAGGAAAAATCATCCGTATTATTAAACGTGACTTAAACAATTTAGTTGGCGAAATTATTGAAACAAAAAAAGGACTCTCTATCAAACTAGATGAAGAAAAAATAGATTTAGAGATTAATTTAAATAAAGAAACGTTAAAAAACTGTGTTCCTGGAAATAAAGTATTAATACATTTAACCAAAAAAATAAGTAACAAAAGATACTGTGCTGATGTCATTAAAATTCTAGGACATAAAGATGACCCAGGAGTAGATATACTAAGTATTGCCTATAAATATCAAATAGACCCAGACTTTGGTGCTGATGTAGAAAGAGAATTAGAAGATATTCCAACCGAAGTAGACAAGGCCTCTTTATTAAACAGAAGAGACCTAACGGGTGAAGTGATATTCACGATTGACGGTTCACATACCAAAGATATTGATGATGCGATTAGTTTAAAAAGAGATGGCGAAAATTACATTTTAGGAGTTCACATCGCGGACGTATCGAATTATGTAAAAGAAAATACGGCATTGGGAGATAAAGCATACGAAAGAGGAACTTCAAATTATCTTGCTAATACAGTAATACCAATGTTACCTCATAAATTATCAAACGGAATTTGCTCACTCAACGAAGGAGCCTTAAGACTTACGATGAGTTGTGTTATGACAATCAATAATCAGGGAAAAGTTATTGATTATGACATCTTCGAGTCCTATATAAAAAGTGCCAAAAAAATGACTTATGAAGCAGTCAATGATATTTTAATGCGTGATATCATTGCACCCGGATATGAACCATTCGCGGATACTTTAAAAGAAATGAATGAGTTAGCTCATATTTTAAGAAAAGAAAAAATGAGCCGTGGCTATATTGATTTTGATTTAGATGAACCAGAAATCATTCAGGATGAGCAAGGTCGTGCTATTGATATTGTAAGAGTAGAAAGAGAAGATGGCGAAAAGTTAATTGAAGACTTTATGATTGCTGCAAATGAAACCGTAGCAAGCCATATCTATAATATGGACTTACCATTTATCTATCGTGTCCATGGTAAACCAAATACAGAAAAAATTGAAGACTTTACAAACCTTTTAAAAATACTAGGTTATCAACTTCAAACAAAAGTATATGACTTAACGCCAATTACAATGCAACATATACTAAAAGAACTAGATGACAAACCAGAATTCTCAATCCTATCTTCTATGTTACTTCGTAGTATGAAAAAAGCAGAATACTCAAAAGAAAATATTGGACACTTTGGTCTTGCATCCAAAGCCTATACACACTTTACAAGTCCAATCAGAAGATTTCCAGACCTTACAGTGCATAGACTTCTAAAAAAATACTTAGTCGAAAAAGATTTCTCGATGCATACGATTGATTATCTAAATACAAGCCTAGTCCAAATCGCGGAACATTCTAGTGAACGAGAAGTAGCGGCTCAACAAGCAGAACGTGATGTTGCTGATATGAAAATGGCAGAGTACATGGAAATCCATATTGGAGAAATTTACGATGCAATTATCGATTCAGTGACAAATTACGGATTCTATGTAGAACTTCCAAACTTAGTAGAAGGTTTAGTTCATGTAAATAATTTAAAAGGTGATTACTATGAATATGTTCCAGATTTACTTTCCCTAATTGGCAAGTCTACCAAAAAGACATATCGCATTGGTGACAAATTACGTGTTCGCTGTATCAGTGCGAATAAAGAAACTGCTTTAATTGATTTCGAAGTAGTGGAGGAACAAGAAAATGGAAGTCAAGAATAAAAAAGCTTACTATGACTATGAAATATTAAAAGAATACGAAGCAGGAATAGAACTTGTCGGGACAGAAATCAAAAGTGTTAGAAAAGGTTCTGTCGATTTAAAAGATAGCTTTGTTACTATCAAAAATAATGAAGCATTTGCTTTAAATATCTACATTGCCAAATATGAAGAAGGAAATATTTTCAATCATGACGAAAGAAGAACAAGACGATTACTTTTACACAAACAAGAAATCAAAAGATTAAAAGAAGCCAAAGAAAAAGAAGGAATTAGTATTATCCCTCTA
>DVHP01000026.1 GCA_018711945.1 Candidatus Ventrenecus avicola | reverse complement strand
GCCTTTCAAGGACTGAAAGGCCGAAGAAAGGAATGTGATTTACCTATGAAATTTCGAGTTTCTACAAAAGATTTTGTGATTTTTATCTTATTTTGTATTTTTTTACTTTATTTGTGTGCCATTGCAGTTTTGAATTTTTCTTCGTTTGCTAACGATGGAACTTTTTATGGATTAAATCCATTTCCAGCGTTTACATTAGATTATATTTGGCTTACGTTATTTATGTTTGTAGTTGCTTTGGTGATTATCTTTTCTAGTGTATCCTCGTATATTTTTGATAAAGATAAAAGTTCTAAGAAATTTTTGACGATTGGAGAAAAAGAAGAGAAGGGATATTCTAGATGGGCTAAGGATAAAGAAATTAAAGAGTCTAAGGATGTTGTTCATGTTAAGGCGATGGATCAACATGTCGAAGGTGCAGGCGTTCCTTTGATTAATAATGGTACAGATATTTGGGTTGATAATAGCGAATATCATACGATGATTATTGGTTCTACTGGATCTGGTAAAACAGAGTGTATTGTAAAGCCGATGGTAAACCTTTTAGCTAAAAAAGGGGAAAGTATGATTATTAATGACCCTAAGGGAGAGTTATATAAGTATTGTGGTGATTATTTAAAAAGTCAAGGGTATAACATTGTAGTGTTGAACTTCCGTGATCCAGAAGAAGGAAACGCTTGGAATCCTTTAACTATGCCTTATTATTATTTTAAAAATGGCAATTTGGATAAGTCCACAGAGCTTTTGGAAGATATTGCTAATAATATTTTAGTGGATCCTAAGAATAAAGATTCTGCGTTCTGGGAAAAGTCTGGAGCTGACTATTTTTCAGGATTAGCATTAGGATTGTTTCGAGATGGAAAAGAAGATGAAATCAATTTAAATTCGATTAATTTAATGAGTACGGATGGAGAAGAAAGGCTAGGGGCTAAAACATTTATTCAAGAATACTTTAATTTGAAAGGTTCGACTTCTCCAGAGTATATCTTTGCATCTACGACATTTAATGCGCCTAATGAAACAAAGGGTGGTATTTTATCAACATTCCGGCAGAAAATTCGTATTTTTGCCTCTCGTGAAAAGCTTTCTGAAATGCTTTCTTATAGTGATTTTGATATGCGAAGTATCGGGGAGAAAAAGACAGCAGTATTCTTGATAATTCATGATGAGAAAACAACTTATCATAGTTTATTAACTGTATTTTTGAAACAATGTTATGAGACTTTGGTTGAGGTTGCTCAAGCAAATGGTGGTAAGCTTACTTATCGAACTAATTTTATTTTGGATGAGTTTGCAAATATGCCTCCTTTATCTGATGTTGATGCGATGGTATCTGCTGCTCGTAGTAGAAATATAAGGTTTTCTTTTATCATCCAAAATTTTGCTCAGTTGAATGATGTTTATGGGAAAGAAGTTGCGGCTACCCTTCGTGGTAACTGTGGTAATACAATTTATTTGATTAGTACAGAAATGGCAGCGTTAGAAGAAATTAGTAAGATGTGTGGAGAAGTGAAGAGTAAAGAAAAAGATAAAACAGCATCGACTCCTTTAGTTACTGTTACTGATTTACAAAAAATGAAGTTATTTCAAGCAATTATTATGCGAATTCGTATGAGTCCGTTTAAGACTCAATATGAACCTGATTTTAAAATTAATTGGGGAATTGAAAGAAAGGAACTAGATTTTCCTCATCGTGAAGCTCGACCAATTGCTATGTTTGATTTGAAAACTTATGTTTCTGAAGAAAAAAGAAAACAAATGATGGAAAATGTTTCTAATGGAGGTCAAGCTGAAAATTCCTTTAATCCATTTATGCCGAATTCTATGGGTGGTATGAATAATCCATTTTTTGGCGGAATGAATTCTATGGGGGGAGCAGGTATGCGCAATCCTATGGTATCTGGTCCACTTGGAATGGGAAATAGTCAAAAACCACTTTCTAGTTTAACAAATGATGAAATTGATAAGATGATTGCAGATATTGATAAGAAATTAAAAGAATTGGATGAAGAAGAAGCAAAAGAAAAAGCGAGATTAGCTGAAAAGAAGTCTTTGGAACTTCCTAAGCGTGATGAGACTTTAAATTCTACTACCTCTTCTGTGGAGACTCCTGTTTCTAAAGTGGAAAAAGTGAGAAAAGACGCTCCAATTACTAGCGAGGAACGACCTAAAATTAATGTGGATGCTGATTCAATTGTCATGAATGATAATATGATTACAGATGATGAGTTCTTTGATGATTTCTTTGGCGATGATGAATAAAATTTTTTGAAATCCTTTTTAGGGTTCTTTTTTTTGAATTGACATACGGGAGGTGTTGTAAAATTTTAATAGATAATATGTGGGCTGTAGGTAAGAAGTAGACATATTAATGTAGAAGGAGTACATGATTTTTATGAAGAAAATCGATTTAAAAAATAAGAAAGTAAGATTGTTTATAGTTTTAGCAGTTTGTATTTTATTAATTGGTGGAACCTATGCTTATTGGATACTTACACTTACTCAAACAGGAACGAACAAAATCGCAAGTTCTTCATAGGCCTTGTCAAATCTTTATGTTAAATTTACCATAAAGACTTTTATGTCTAGTTTTTTATTATGTCTAGGATCAATGTAAAA
>DVHP01000025.1 GCA_018711945.1 Candidatus Ventrenecus avicola | reverse complement strand
TTTAAATTCGTCATCTTCATAGTCATTATGTTTAATAGTGTTGACTAGTTTATCATAATAACTTATTGGCAAGAAATTAATAGCAAAACATTTATCTCTTTTTATATTGGAATAAGTATGTGTCTTTTGATATAAGCAACCCATTACTACAAAGAAAGCTGTTTTATCGCCATGAAAACAACTCCAAGAGTGAAAACACACATTAGGTTTTCCATTTTCTTTCCAAGTTGTAATAGCAAATAAAACTTGTGGTATGGCTGATGTTGTTTCAAAATGAGAAAACAACTCAAATTCTTCAGGATAAGACGATTTAAAATATTTAGGAAACTCTTTTCCAATTTCTATTTTCATATTACACTCTCACTTTCAAATTACTATTTAATGAATGATATGTGCTGTTATAATTGTGTAACTATATGAGTTAATAGTTATTTTTATATTACCAATTTCACAATACCAATTCTTTCCCTTTTTATAAATAGCACAGTCTTTATCTAATATTTTATTTTTACAGTATTCAACTACATCATTAGTATCTAATTTAAGATTTCTCTTAATCCTATCAATCCCCATTTCAGTAGTATGAACTTTATCTATATTAGACAATAATATTTCTTTATTCATTTATTATCAACTCCATAATCGAGTAGAAGCACAGATTACTCTATGCAACCCTCACAGAACCGAACGTGCCCAGTTAGAGCATTCGGCTCCTCACAATATAGTATTTATTTCTCAAATAGCGTAAATGTTAACTTTAATTCTTGGTTGTGGTAAATCAAAGAAGTTAATCATAGTTGTAAAACCTTTATTTCTATAACTTTTCTTTTGACTTCTTCTATTCAACCATTTTATTAATAATAAAATAACTATATGGTGGTATCTTGCAATCATATCACTATTATCTGTTATTCCATAATAGTTAAAATGACCGGTTAGTTTCTTTTTCACTGTTGCTATAATTTCTTTTAATGGTTCGTTTCTATGTTCTTTTATCCAAACTTTAAATTCTTGAACTTTCTGTTTGAATTTCTTCTTTGATGTTTTCCTTTTAACACGAAATCTTTTACCATCTTGGCTTTTACTACAATAGTGAGTGAAACCTAAAAAGTCAAATGTTTCTGGCTTATTCTTACCACTTCTCTTACAATTTTCACTTGCAAATCTACCAAATTCGATTAGTCTTGTTTTATCTTCTGCAAATTCTAATCCTAGTTGTTTAAGTCTTTTCTTTAACAATTTATATGTCCTTTCTGCCTCATCTTTATGTTGAAAACAAAGTATCATATCATCCGCATAATTGATTATCTCAATATATCCGCTTGATATTTTCTTGATTTTCTCAACATAAAGAATAATTCCATAGTACATTACAATATTTGCTAGTACTGGACTTAATATTGAACCTTGTGGTGTTCCAAATTCACTTGTAATATATTTGCCATTCTCCATTATTCCTGCTTTTAGAAATCTTTTAATAAGTCTTAAAAGGTTTGTATCTTTGATGTGCATTTCTAATGCTTTCATGATTAAATCATGATTGATGTTATCAAAATATCCTTTAATATCTGCATCAAGAATATAGTTAGTATATCTCTTTTCAATACATTGCGTAAGGTATTTTAAACAGTCGTGACAACTTTTATTAGGTCTAAAGCCAAACATATTATTTGTGAACTTTGGTTCAAAGATTGCTTCGACTAATTTCTTTACTGCTAATTGTACTATCTTATCTTCAAAATTGGCTATTGCAAGTCCCCTTAATTTTCCATTTGCTTTAGGAATATTAACTTTTCTTGCTGGACTAGGTCTGTAAGACTTCATTTTAAGTTTATCTACTAAGCTGTTTAAATTTTCATCTAAATTCATTAGATACATATCTTTTGTAACCTTATCCAGTCCAGCTGCTTTATTCCCTTCTAATTCATCAAAACATTCTTTAAGTAATTCATAGTTGATTAAATGATAAATTGATGTGAAAACTTCTTGGGGCTTTTCTTTTGCTATTTGATTTATTCTTGTTATTTTAGTTGACATTACTTATCCCTCCTTGTATAGCGATAATGTTTCTTTTAACAAGAGCTATATTATGTGTACCCCTTCCTTACTCTGTATTTATTGATACAGTATCATTAGTACTATGGATACATCTGACTGGCTATCACTCTTTTGACATTCTTCCGTTTGTGGTTGTTTGTCATACTCATACTTCTTATGTTTACCGATTGGCTCACTGCCTACTTTCGGACTTAGAGAAATGATAGTCTCTCCCCAGTTGATATAATAATCACTGTGTAAAACATGATTAGGTCTCTGACCCCGTAGAAATCTAATTATTCTTGCCTTAACGAATAATTAAATGTTGACTTCCGTTACAATTAAAACGTCGTCTTTCTAGTATTCTACAAAATTTCGGGGCTCAATACTAACCCTATTTCCTCGTTGTCTACGCTTAAACTAACTGTTACCAGTTTCGCTCCAAGACTCACTACTAGTTGTTGGCTAGACTTTACTAGGTAGGACTTCCACCTACTAGATTATTAACCCTTATCTGGGCGCACAATTGTAATTTGTTTTTATTTATTATTCTTTTTCCATTTTCTAATTCTACTTCTAAAATTTTTGAAATTAGCAATAGTATTTAGATGTATTAATCTACATACACTAAATTCTTTACCATTTGTTTTCGCCCAATTTCTTTTTCCAGTTTCTAATAATTCTACATCAGATAAGTTATTTACTAGTTGGATAATATTATCAACATTTTGATTAAAAGTATTAATTAACTCTTTTAAAGAATAGTCAATATATTTATCATAAAAACTTTGATATAACCAGTCTAAATTATTCCATTTCCACTCGGTAGCAAGTGGTGTTTTTTGAATGCTTTTTTGTTCTTCATTTTTCCAAGCTAAAACTAAATCCATCCAACCTATGCAAAATGATAACATTTGAAAAGGAGTATACTCAATTTCCTTATCAACTATATTTATAGATGATTCTTCTATATCCGAATATTCTTTAATAAACAAATCAGCATTACTTTTAATTGCTTCTATCAATTCTAATTTATTACTGTATTTCATAATTCCTCCATTAAATTCGAATTATAATTCTATTAAACTATTTTCAAAATCTTTAACATAGCATTTAATATTTTTTGTTCCTTTTGAAATGATAGTATGTCCTTCTTCTTCAAGTAATCTTTTTTGTA
>DVHP01000024.1 GCA_018711945.1 Candidatus Ventrenecus avicola | reverse complement strand
TTTTAATCATTATCATACCAAAAGACCTATTCTTACTTTTAAACCTACCGATGAAGAAGGACATATTGAACATGGTTTATATACATCCTTTCATCTTGTTCTTGAAAACTTTGACAATCCTCAGTATACTATAAGCGAGTAGTTAGGAAATTCATGGAATTTATGGGGAATAAGCCAGATACAATTTCTAACTTAAAAGAAAAGTATAAGGATGGTGATGTCATGGCATTTGTGAATAAAGCAGAAGAATTATCAAAGAGTACCGAATTCATTAATTATTATAATTATGAAGAGAATCATGAAAGTGAAAAGATGGACTTCTATAATACTGGCAAAAATGAAGGCGAACATCAACGTAGTATAGAAATTGCTAAGAACTTGTTAGATTTGGATATTGAAATCAATAAGATTGTTAAAGCAACCGGACTAACTGAAGAAGAAATCAATTGCTTTAAAGAATCATCTAATAAGAATGCAGAGGAGGAATAGTTTTAGTATTCCTCTATTTTTCTATTAAACTAGGTGTATCTTTCATTTCTTTTGGTAAGGCAATATCCATATAATCTAACACAGTTGGGGCAACGTTTACTAAGCTACCTTTATTCTTTAATTTTACTTTCGTATCTGTAATGATAAATGGTACTAAACTTGTAGTGTGTGTTGTTACGGGGTTGCCATCTTCATCCAGCATTTGGTCTGCATTACCATGATCGGCTAATATTACCATTGTATAAAAGTTTTCTTCAGCTTTTTCATAAATGGTCTTTAAACAAAGGTCTACTGTTATGATTGCTTTCATCGTGGCTTCTAGATTCCCTGTGTGTCCTACCATATCTGGATTGGCATAGTTCATAAAGATAAAATCATAATCTTTTTCCATACATTGAACAGCTTTTTTTGTTACTTCTACTGCACTCATCTCTGGTTTTAAATCATAAGTTGCTACTTTGGGAGATGGAATTAAAAATTTTTGACATCCTTCTAATGAAGCATTGCTTTCTCCGTCAAAAAAGTATGTAACATGAGCATATTTTTCTGTCTCGGCAACTCGTGCCTGAGTTAATCCAAGTTGTGATAAATATACGCCCAACGGATTATTAATTGTGTCTCTTACCAAGAAATTTCTTGTTTTTACTTTAGGGTCTATTGGTAGGAAAGAATATACTTTTAAATTTGGCATTGGCACGATTGTAAAATCCTCAAAATTTGGTTGAACAAATGTCCCAACAATTTGTTTGGCACGGTCTGTTCGATAGTTCATCCATAGAACAACGTCACCATCTTTAATACTCTCAAATTCTTTTGTTTTTATTGGAGGCAAAAATTCATCTGTGATGTCTTTTTCATAGCATTTTTGAATAATAGTTGGTATATTTGGGGCAACGATTCCTTCTCCTCTAACTAATAAATCGTAATATTTTTTTGTTCTATCCCAGTTTTTATCACGGTCCATTGCATAATATCTTCCACAAATAGATGCAATTACTCCTAGTCCTTTCTCTTTTAATTTTTCTTCCAGTCCAGAAATATATGTATATAATGATTTTGTGTCCGTATCTCTACCATCACTTATTATATGAAAGTATACGTTTTTGACATTATTTCTTGCTAATACATCTACCAAACTCGTAAAATGATCGAAGCTTGAATGTACTTTGCCATCACTAAGTAGTCCTATGACATGTAGATTCGCACTATTGTCTAAATTTTCTAACATCTCATTGAATTGTTCGTTTGTTTCTGGTTCTTCGCTTAAAAATTTTCTAATTAGGGTAATACTTTGTAATATTTTTCGACCTGCTCCAATGGTCATGTGTCCTACTTCGCTATTTCCAAATTGACCAGGCTCTAGTCCAACAGCTTCTTCACTCGCCTCTAGTGTTGTATGAGGGTACTTACTCCAAAGTTCTAAGAAATTATTTGGAGGAGCCATCTTTACTGCATTTCCTAGTGTGTTGTTACTCCAGCCATAGCCGTCTAATACTACCATCAATATTTTTTTCATATAAAGCATCATTCCTTTTCAGTAATGATTGTACCACAATTAAAAGAAAAAGCAAAATTGAAACACTGGATGTTTCAAAACCTATAAAATTTTATACACAAGACTTTTGCAACAGGAAAATAAAAAAAGGGTTTCATTTCACTTTTTCTATTTTTCAGCTCAAAAAAACCATCATAATTTTCTATGATGATCCATTCTTTCTGTTTAATTAAATGTAACTTGATTTAATCTTAGTGCATCTGATAATGTTACCATAAATTCTGAATTTGTTGGTTTGGCCCGATCATAATCAATACTATGTCCAAAAATTTTGTTCATCATTTCATAATCTGCTCTATTCCAACTCACTTCAATTGCATGTCTGATTGCTCGTTCTACCCTTGATGGTGTTGTGTTATATCTTAAGGCAATTTCTGGATATACCTCTTTTGTAATTCCACCAATTAATCCAGTTGATTCATAAAGCATTAGTATGCCTTCTCTTAAATATTGATAGCCTTTTATCTGTGATGGAACTCCTAAGTTATGTAGAAGCTCCGTTACTTGTAATTGTATTTTAGGATTCACTTGCTTTTCTGTATATAATTCTACTTTATTTTCATCCATTACTTCTTTTATTCTGTTCTCTAAAGAACTTAAATTCACTGGTTTTAACATATAATAATCGACGTTATAACGACTTGTCATTCTAATTGTGTAATCTTTACGGTAACTAGATAATATTATCATATGTTTTTTGATTTTCGCTTCTTCTAGTTCTTCTAGTATCTGTAATCCGTCTTTTCCTGGAATAATTAAATCCATAAGGATTACGTCAATACTATCTTGATGTTTCTTAATATAATCTACGGCTTCTTCTCCGTCATTTAAAACATCTACGATTTTGATTACTGCGTTGTTTTTGAAATACTCCTTCACACTACTCGTAAATTCCATACTGTCATCTACTACTAATGCGTTAATTATTGTTTTCATTTTTCTCTCCTTTTTCTAGTACTTCCTATACAACACGCATCTTTATAGTAACAAAGATTTCGTCGAAATACTAGAGAAGATATTGTCTAGTTATGTATACTTTTGTCTAATGTTGTCGAATTTTTGACATTTTTAACAAAATTCGCAATATTTTCTGGATTAAAACTAAAATTTCCAAGAAGTAATCCATCAATATGTTCATTTTGATAATATTCTAAGATATTTTTTTCAGTAAGTCCTCCTCCGTAGAAAAATGGAAAGTTATAATGATAATCTCTTTCTAATTCTGTTTTCATAAAATAAAATATATTTTCTATATCTTTTAGATCTGCAGATGCCTTTGTATTAATTGTCCATGTTGGCTCATAAATGAAAGTAATATTTTCATATTGGCTTTTTAACACTTGTGATAACATTCCTCTTATTTGGCTTAGTAATCTCGTTGAAGTATATTGATAATCATAATCTTTTTTCGTATCACTTAGGATTACATATACATGCATATTTTGATTTAATGCTTGTTTTAACTTGGCAATTTTTATTTCGAATGTAGCGTTTGTTTCGCTATGGCCAATTAAAGCGTTTTTTACATCAATACTTTTTAGGGCACTCGCCCCCACGCTTCCTGTATGAAAATCATCTTTAAAACAAGATATGTCTTGAGCACAAACTTGAAAATATTTTGAATGCATGACTACTAAAAACGGAAAAGATGGACAAACAATAATGTTTTTTTCTTCTAACATTTCCATCTGTTTTTTATAGTCCATCATTTCTTTTAAATTTCCATGCATTTTTAGATTACAAATCAAGGGTTTCAATTTGAACACTCTCCTCTTCTATGGCATCTAGTGCCACCAAGTGGCCCGTTGCTAAATATTCGAGTGTTGCTCCACCACCACTTGAAATATACGTGAATTTATTACCAAACCCGAAATTATGTACACTTGAAGAAGCATCTCCACCTCCGGCAACTACAATGGCTTTAGAATTTGCAAGCATAGTTAATAATTCTTTTGTTCCATTTGCAAATTTTACATTCTCATACATTCCTACTGTTCCGTTTAAAAATATGGTTTCAGAACTATCAATCGCAGTTTTATATTTCTGGAGAGTTCTCGTACCAATATCTAATATGATTTCGTTTTGATCTACTTCACGAATTAATTTATATTTTACGTAATTTTTATCATAAGTATTTCCAACAATAACATCTAATGGTAGCATAATCTTGTCTTTGTATTTTAAAAGCATTTCTTTTACTTTTTCGATAATTTGTGGATTGGTACAAACGATGGATTCTCCCGTATTAAATCCTAAGGCATTTAAGCAAGTATTTGCAATTCCTCCACCACAAAGAAGATACTCACATTTTGGAAGTAATGCTTCAATTAATTTGATTTTATCATCGATTTTTGCTCCACCCATAATAACTGTAAAAGGATGAATTGGATGAAGGACTAAACGATTTAACATTCCTATTTCTTTTTGCATTAAAAAGCCAATACAAGATTTTACATAGTTTGATATTCCATAGGTAGAAGCATGGCGACGGTGAGCCGTACCAAATGCATCATTTACAAACACTTCGCCTAAGCTTGCCCAAAACATGGATAGTTGAGGATCACACTTGCTTTCTAATTTATTTGGTAAATCCATAAATCTCGTGTTTTCAAGCATTAGGATTTCACCCGGCTTTAAAACATTGACCCGTTCTATTACTGACTCTCCAAAATTTTCCTTGGAAAAATATACCTCTTTTCCTAATAATTCTTTTAAGCGGTTAGCAACTATATTTAAAGAATATTTTTGTTTATCATATTCATTTCTGATTTTTCCAAAATGGCTTAATATAATGATTTTACAATTCTCACTCAATAAGTAGCCAATTGTTTCTAGCGTCTCTTTTATCTTGGAGTCATCTAAAATCACTCCGTCCTGTACTGGTACGTTATAGTCTACTCTTAAAACCACTCTTTTATTTCTGACATTTACATTTTGTAAACATAGTTTCATAATTCATCCCCTTATCATTCATGTATATTTTACCAAAAAGAACATCTAAAGTCTATCCATTCGCCAAAAAAAAGGATTTTTCGCTAATCCTTCTTTTTCGTCAGTAAAAATTCGTTTTTCTGTAAATCTCTTACGATTTCTTTACTAAAATAGTTTAGTAAGAAATCACTACTATTGATTTGAAATTGATCTCCTATTATTTCGCAATTTTGCAGGAACTCCGATATAGATGTTTTTTCTAACGCTACCGCTCCATAAAGTTCATAGTAGCTCTCTTTTTCTATGAACAGGTTGTGGTTATAATCAACAACAAATGATTTGGAGGCATCTATTTCTACCCAAGAATGATTGATATAATCCAATTCGTTTTCTGCTACTTTACCTGCAACTACATAGGTTCCACTCGGTTTTAGTGATTGAAATGCATTAGCCATTTTTTGTGAATTCATATGGCAAAATCCGTAACGATTTTCTGATAATAATATCCTTTTTTCTATAGAATTTGTTATCATATCAGAAATTAATTTAAAATTTATGATACCAAAATCTGTTGTTAACTTATAGAATGGTTCGTGATTCCAAGAACAGATTTTGATATGTTCTGTATTTTTATAGGGTTTTTTTGTAAAATCATCTAACTCGTCGCGAATGCTTTTATATTTTGCATTAAAATCTTCTGGCTCAAAAAAGACTACATCAGATTTATCTCCAAGAAAAGTATGATTCGCATAGTTCATTCCATATCGATCAAATTTTTTACTTAAAATTGGAAACATGGATTGTTTTATCAAGTCTTTTTTTATTTCGGGCCACGAAAGAAGAAAATCAAATAAAAGATGAAAACATTTTAATTCTGTAATCATTGTATAAATTTGGTAAATGTCTACTCTATCTAGTCTGCTTTTTATTTTTAGATGAAACAATGTTTCATAATCACTTTTCTTTAAAATTAAGTTACTTTGATAATCCATAATTTTTTCCGCGCCATTTTCTTGATATTCGATTAAGGGATATAATGTATCAATATCCGAAGTTCCTATTAATACATAAGAATTCGGCATATTTTTTGAATAAAATATTTTTAGCAAACGCTCATTATACAAAATAGCATATATTTCATCTTTTAATATTGTTCTATCAATTTTTTGGAGTCCAAAATCTTTTAAAATAGCAAAAGGAATCCTCTTATTTTGATAAAGAAAGCTATATTTATTTTTTGAAATTCTTTGGAATTTAAGGGTATGATGTAGTAATACTTCTTGTTCTTCTTTGCTCAAAAAAGGAAACGTTAGTAAATCTTCTAATTTTGAATCCATTGTATTGCTAACTTCTGATTCTTTAAAAATTTCATAGTTACTCATGACTACTCCTTCTTTTTTCTAATAAAAATATGTTTTTTTGTAAATCTCTTACGATTTCTTTACTAAAATAGTTTAGTAGGAAATCACTACAGGGAAGCCCGAATTTTTCTTCAATCCATTCAAAATTTGTCAGAAGTTCTTGTAATGTTGTTTTTTCTAAGGGGATCGCTCCATAAATTTTATAATAAATGTTTTTCTCCATGATCAAATTATGATTGTAGTCTACTACTATTGTTTTATTTTTGTACTTTACTTCTACCCAGGAATGAAAGAATTTATCTAGTTCATTTTCTTCAATCATTCCTGCCACTACATAGACTGCTTTCGGTTCTGTCGCAAAAAATTCAATTGCCATTTTATAGGCATTTGAGTGACACATACTATAACGTTCCTTTGATTGCAAAATATTTTTTTCTTCTTCTGAATCAAGTATATCCGAAATCATGGCAAATTCTATCGTTTTTAATTCTGGTTCTTCGATTTTATATTTTATAGTTTGATTTTCTAGTGTTTTCGTATGCATTGTAAAATTATCTAATGCTGTTCTTAAATTTCTATACTTGCAGATGCCATCTTCCTCTGAAAGAAACATGGAATCGCAATATTCTCCTAGTAATGCTTCATTGTTATAATGAACTCCATATTCATCATATTTTTGACTTAAATACTTAAACCTATGGTTTTTAGATAAATCTTTTTTTATTTTCTCCCAATTAAGAAAATATTTATAAGGATTTTTAAGGTCATTTAATTTTTTCATCGTTATAAATATTTGATAAACATCTACTCTATCTAATTGACTTTTTATGTTTAAGTGAAACAACTTTTCATAATCTCGTTTGTTCATAACTAAATTGCTTTGATAATCTATTATTTTATCTTGATATGAGATTAAAGGATATAGATCATTTATATCAGAGGAACCCATCACAAGAGTAGAATTCGGAAGATTTAGAGAACAAAATATCTTGACTAACCTAAAATTGTTTTGATTGGCCGTTTCTTTTTTCTGTAAAAATGCTTTATCTACTCTTTGAATTGGAAAATCAGAAAAAAGCTGAAATGGTATTTTTTCTTTTTGATAGGAAAAGAAATAGTGATTTTTTTCTTGTTGAATGACCAAATTACTGAGCATACCTTTTTGTATTGTTTCTGGAAGAAAGGGAAACGAAAGAAGAGGCAATAGTTCTTCCTCTGTTATAGCAGATTTTTCTTTTTTATTCTGATAATTCATGATAACCTCATCTCTTTTTATTAAAAGATACCTTACCAGAGTATAGGCATTTTGTCAATTATTTATTTTTTTGGTGTTTTCTCATTCTTGACAATACGATTTTTCTGTGTATAATAAATTGTGCGAGGAGAGTTTTATGAAAGAAGAAAATGAAAAAATTGAAGAAAATAGATTTAAAGTTTTGGAAATCAAGAAAGATGACTGTCTTGAACAAATAAATATGACTAGGCCTTTAGCTTTTTGGTCTACTGTAGCAACTGGGGGTTCCTTTGCCTTAAGCATTTTGGCTGCAATTGTTTTCTTTCAAAATCATTCTGTTGATGAAAATTCTTTAGGTAATTTAAGTGGCTTGGCAAGTGTAGGATTCGGCTGTTTATCTATTATGTATCTTTCCTTACGTGTCCGAATTGCAAGTCATAATGCAAATTTAAAAAAGGAATTAGAAGATATCAAATTAGAGTTAGAATCTTTAAAGGAGAATAATCTGGAAGATCCTATGAGGCTCGGACGATGAACATTGATATTCAAGATGTTATTACTTTAGATGATCACAATGACTATGTCGTAGTAAGTAAAACTGTCTATCAAGGAAAAACTTATTACCTACTTGTAGATACGCTCCATTCTCATACAATGCTATGTTATGAAGATCAGGGTGAACTTGTGGAAAACAAGGATAAGGATTTAAATACAAAGTTATTACCATATTTAGTAAAGGAATCGTTACGAAATATGAAAAGTTAACAAATAGGTTTCAGCTTATTTGTTTTTTTGTCTAAAAAAAGAATGCTACTAAAACATTCTTTCGGCTGTTTTCATCATCTGGGTTGTATAACCATATTCGTTATCGTACCAAGCAACTATTTTGACTAATTGTTTTTCATCTACTTCTAACACTTCGGTCATTCGCTCATCTACTAATGCACCTGTTTTTAGTCCAATGACATCACTTGATACAATTGGATCTGTTGTTACCTGAAGACATTCACTTACATTTTGCTCAAAGGCTTTATTTATATCTTCTTTTGTTGTATTTTTCTTTAGCTCTAGTGTTAAATCAATCATAGAACCATCACTTACGGGAACACGGTAGGCCATACCTGTCATTTTTCCTTCTAGACTTGGTATTACTTTACCGATAGCACTAGCTGCGCCTGTTGAGGTTGGCACGATATTTTGAGCACATGCTCTACCACGTCTTGAAGCATATCCTTTTTTATGGGCTACATCTAATGTTACTTGATCATTGGTATAAGCATGTATTGTACTCATAAATCCTTTTTCAATTCCAAAGGTATTTTCTAAAACGTTTAAAACCGGCGCTAGACAATTGGTCGTACATGAAGCTGCTGATACTATTTGTTCCGTACCATCAAGTGTATTATCATTGACTCCATAGACGATGGTTTTCATGTCCCCTTTTCCTGGAGCAGAGATCAAAACTTTTTTGGCTCCAGATTCTATATGTTTTAAGGCATCTTCATATTTTGTAAAATGCCCTGTACACTCTAATACTAAATCTACCCCTAAATCTTTCCACGGTAAGTTTGCTGGATCTGTTTCTTTATAAACAGGAATCTTTTTGACATTGTTGATAACTAAGTAGTTATCCACACTTGTTATTAAATCAGGATGGAATCTTCTGTGATTCGTGTCATACTTTAATAAATAAGCTAAATCTTCTGCACTTGTTAAGTCATTAATTGCAACAACATCAAAGGTAGTACCTGTTATCATCTCACGAAAAGCGAGTCTTCCTATTCTTCCAAATCCATTAATTGCTACTTTTATCATTTTTTTCACCCTTTCTACTCTACAAATTCTCTTAATACCGAATCTTTTGGCACATATTCACTTGGTATTGGAAAAAATACTTGTAAATAATAAATCAGTCTACGTGCTTCGTTAAAATATATACTATCAATTCCCACGGAATATAGTAGTGGTTCGGCATATACTTTTAAGACTCCTACTTCATAAGCCAAGGCTGTATTAATAATCATGTCTGCTTGATAGACATATGGAAAAATATATTTTTCTTCCCCTGATCTTACTAATTGCCATTCTCTAATCGTATCATCCACTTTTTTTCCACGAGTACGGTTGTCTCTTACGATTCGTCTAATTAATCTTAAGTCTAATGTGGATATGTAATTATGACGGTCAATATTTAGTGGGATAAATGGACTTAAATAAATTTTAAATTTATATTTCTGATCAATATATGGTATTAAGTCATCATTTAAGCAATGTAATCCTTCAATTAATAGTAGGCTATTGTCTGTTAATTTCGCTTTTTTTCCTTCAAAAACTTTTATTCCATTGACAAAATCGTATTCTGGTAACTCCACAACTTTTCCATCTAACAGATCTTGTAGTGTTTTATTAAATAATTCTAGGTCTATCGCTTGTAAGCATTCGAAGTCTTTTTCTCCTAAATCATTTTTTGGAGTGTCTTCTCGATCCACAAAGAAATCATCTGTAGATAACCCAATTGGTTCATATCCTCGACTTCTTAAGATGGAACTTAATCGTTTCATGGTTGTTGTTTTTCCACTGGAAGAAGGACCAGCAATCAAAATGATTCTAACGTCACGCATGGATATGATTTTATCACTGGCTTTAATTAAATCTTCTGTATATAAAATTTCGTTTGATGTAATAAAATCTTTCACTTTTGATTTACTTACTAACTCATTCATTTGTGATAGATAAGGAACTTTCATTCGGCGTAGCCACTGTTTTGATGCCATAAAGTTGGCGACAATGTTTTCGTAATGAACGTATTCTGGAACATTCGCACCACTGGTAACATTTGGACAAACTAGAACAATTCTATTTCTTCCTAAAAAGACCAGTTCGAAGCGATTTATTACACTCGTATCATAAGGCATGATTGTGTAGAAGTAATTTAATTTATTTTCTAGTCGATACATTGTTACTACATCATTTGGAATACTTTGAATATTTTTTGATTTTTCCTCTTCTCCAACTTTTAAATAATACTTGTTGGCATCTTTTACTTCCATGTTGTAACGGTAAATTCGTTCTTTTTTTTCTACTAATGCCGCCATGGCTCCTTTTATTTTTGATACGTCATCACTTGTTAAATTA
Source organism: Candidatus Ventrenecus avicola (assembly GCA_018711945.1). Classification (GTDB taxonomy): domain Bacteria; phylum Bacillota_I; class Bacilli_A; order RF39; family UBA660; genus Ventrenecus; species Ventrenecus avicola. The sequence goes on along the minus strand of DVHP01000024.1, from coordinate 15,206 downwards.
TGTGTCATTCTTATTTCACTTAGAATCCCTCTTGGCACACTATGGAGGAAGTGGACATCGGCATCCGGATAAATTTCTGATACAGCTACTAAAAATAAGTATTTTAGTCCAGATTGATAAGCTTTATAACCGGCAAGTGATGTAACATCTATGAATTCTACCGTTTCGCTTTTGGTTGCTTTGGTATCCAATGGAAAAATTTCATTGTTTACTTTCGCTGCAATCACTTTATTTTCCATAGGATAATCAAGACTTATTGTATAAAAATCAGTATTTTTTTCATATTCTTTGGTTGTACCATTTGAAAATGTAATTGTGATATTTTCCATTGTCATCCCTCTTTATTCTTTATCATTTTAACATAATTTTTTTGCTATGGAAAGGTGAATATTGTCAAATTATTTATAGCATATTTTATAAGCAACTTTTTCTGATGTTATAACTCCATCGATAGCACTTGATGTAATGCCACCCGAATATCCTGATCCTTCGCCACAAGGAAAAATTCCTTCGATGTTTGCTTCTCCATAATCATTTCTTTCTATTCTTACGGGAGAAGAAGAACGACTTTCTATCGCTGATATGATAGCCTCTTTAGAGTCAAAACCTGCGATTTTTTTACCAAACTCTGGTAATGCTTCTTTGATTGCTTCTCTAATAAAGTTAGGAAGAATTTCATTTAAGTTAGCTGGAATGGTACTTCCCTTGTGAACCGGTACGACATTTTTAAATTCTGTTGTAGGACGGTTTTCAAAAAAGTCTTCTAATCTTTGTGAAGGAATAGAACCGTTTCCTAATTCGTATGCTTTCTTTTCTAACTCTCTTTGAAATTTAACACCATCTAAAGGACAAGGACCAAAATCTTTTGGGGTTACGGTCACGATAATGGCACTATTGGAATTGGAAGATTCTCTTTTGTAATTGCTCATACCATTAATAACTAAGTGATTTTTTTCGCTTGACGAATTCACTACGTAACCACCTGGACACATACAAAATGTATATACGCCACGACCTTTCTTGGTAGTGTACGTAAGTTTATAGCTTGCCGGTGGTAAAATGTTCATAAACTCTTTATATTGTGAAGCATTAATCATCTCTTTTAAATGTTCAATCCGAACTCCTACAGCAAATGGTTTTGGAACTATTTTCACTTTTCTTTTTAAAAGTAATTCAAAAGTATCTCTAGCAGAATGACCAATTGCTAAAATTAAATTTTGACAGTCTATCCATTGTTCATGATTTAGCTCGATTTGACAAAGTTTGTTTTCTTTTATTTCAATATCTGTTAAGGTAGTTTCAAAATGGAAAGATCCACCTAACTCAATAATTTCTTCACGCATATTTTTAATTACATTTCGAAGTAAATCAGTCCCAATATGTGGTTTACTATCATACAATATTTCTTCTGGCGCACCAAACCTAACGAATAAACGTAGCACTTCTTTGCCAATATGTCGTTTGTCTTTAATCATGGTATTTAATTTTCCATCAGAAAAAGTTCCGGCTCCTCCTTCGCCAAATTGCACATTAGAGTTTTCTTTTAAAGTACCAGTACTCCAAAATTCTTCAACGGTCTTTACTCTTTTTTCGATCTCTTCACCTCGGTCAATTAAAATAGGACGAAAACCTGCTAATGCTAGGAAATACCCACAAAAAAGCCCAGCTGGTCCACAGCCGACAATCACAGGAGATAATATTTCTCTTTTTGTATTTTTATATGGAAATTGGTATGTTTCATTTGGTGTTTTTGTGAACTCTTTCTTTTTTCTTAAAATACTTTCCTCGTTTTTTATCGCAACATCCACTTCGTAGACATAGTAAATTTCACTCTCATTTCTCGCGTCAATAGATCTTTTGTTTATTTTATAACTTTCTATTTCTTTGACATGTAATTTTTGTTTGATTTTTTTTACTAATGCTTCTTCTGGTTCTGTCACTTTTATTTTTATGTTATGAATTCTAATCAACTTCTTCACTTGCTCCTTTTCCTGCTAATGCACCGGTTAGAAATGAGGTCATTAAATTGTATCCTCCACAGTCTCCATCGATATCTAATAGTTCCCCGGCTATAAATAAGTTCTTTACGATTGTTGACTCTAATGTGATAGGGTTTATTTCAGAAAGTGGGATGCCGCCTGCACATACTTGAGAGTGTTCAAACCCTTTGGTACCAGTAATTTTTATTTGCATTTCTGTTAATATTTCGACCATTTTTTTCTTTTCTTGTGGTTTTAATTCGGGCCATTTGCTGTTATACGACATTTTTCCTAAGTTTAATAGTATTTCTACTAATTTGTAATGAATGATGCATTCTAGTAATTCCCCAATCGATCTATTTTCCACTAATTCGTTTTGTTTTTCTAGAAAGGTTAAGGTATCCGTTTCTACAAAAGGCAAAAAATTAATTTCCAATGTTAAGTCTTTAGAATCACTTCTATTTACATAGCGACTTAAATTAAAAATACAAATGCCACTTGCTCCATAGTCAGTTAGCTGTAGTTCTCCTGTTTGCTCCGCTATTTTTTGATCTTTATCCAATAACGAGACTCTTGCTTGTGTACGAATACCAGACCATTTTTTTAAATCCGGAAAATCTAGTAACAGTTGCACTAAAGAAGGCGTTACATTGGTTATGGTATGTCCTAGTGAATTGGCAAGTATATATCCTGATCCATCCGATCCAGTTTTGGGATAGGCTTTGGAACCAGTAGCTAAAATAATTTTATCGAACACATAATCTAAAGTATCCGTTGTTACATAGAATTTATTCTCTTGCTTCTTTATATTTTCGACCTTTTCTCCGGTTCTAATAGTAATGTTTCGTTTTTGACACTCGATTAAAAGAGCTTGTTTTACAGTAAAAGATTGATTCGAGAAGGGATAATAGTAACCATTTTTGATATAGGGTATCAATCCGATCTTTTGAAGAAATTTTTTCGTTTGTTCTAGATTTTCTTTCGTAATGATTTTTTCTAATACATCCGATGTATTACTATGAAAATGGCTAATACTCTCTTCTTCATTCCAAAAATTACATTTTCCATTTCCTGTTAATAGTAATTTTTTTCCACAACTAGAATTTCTTTCTATTATGGTTACTTGATGGTTATTTCTACTTGCAAAAATTGCCGCGGTTAATCCCGCAGGTCCACCACCAATTACTAAAATATTTGCCATGATACCACATCCTATGTATTTTATTATACTATATAACTACCTAATTTTCTCTTTTTTTACATTTTAAAAAGCTGTTTTTTACGCAGCTTATTTTTTGTTTACTTGGAAAGGTTCTACTTCTACACTTGTTTCTTGACCAAACAAATCGATCATGACTGTAATACGATTGTTTTCTAAATCAATTGCATTAATCGTTCCTTCCATTCCTTTGAATGGCCCATCGACAATCACAATTGGATCATTGACCGCAAGTTCTGATTCGATATCCATTCTGCTCATACCCATTTGAACTAGGATATGATCAATTTCTTGTGGTAATAATGGAGTTGGTTTTGCGCCTTTTCCACTGGAACCAATGAATCCTGTTACTCCTGGAGTATTACGAACAATGTACCAAGCTTCATCACTCATAATCATTTCGACAAGAACATAACTAGGAAACATCTTTTTCTTTTTTTCTTTTTTCACACCATCTTTGATTTCAATTTCGGTTGTTTCAGGAATAATTACTCTAAAGATATGATCTTGCATTCCCATTGATTCTGTACGCATTTCTAGTTTTTCTTTCACTGATTCTTCATGACCAGAATATGTCGTTACTACATACCAAAGTTTCTCCATTAGAATACCTCCTTTAATCCAGAAATTAGAGCTGATAATAATAGGAAGAATGCTACTAGGAATGCTACAATACAAATGGTTGCAATTGTGTATTTTACTACTTCTTTTGCACTTGGAAATGTTACTTTTTTCATTTCACTTCTTACTTCTTTTAAGTAGCTTGTTTTCTTCTCTTTTTGTTTTTTTTCTTTCTTGTTTTTCTTTGTTTTTTTAGGCTCTTTTTCTTTTTTTTCTTCATTTGTTTTTGCCATTCTTTCACCTCATTTTTTTCCAAAATAAAAACACTTACGTGTTGTTAAATATAAGTTAACACAAACAGGCACAGTTTGCAAGTGTTTTTAGTTTATTTGGGCGATTTTCCAAGTATTTTCTTCTTGTTCTAATACAAGTGGATATTCATCATCTCTTGCACAGATTCCCTCTTCATCGCATATTTTTATTTTTTCTGAAGCCTCAATGCGGTCATTCGTTGCATTTTTTAGTACTAATTCTTCCGTGTTTACATCATTGATTGCAATGGCACTATGGGAATAGGCTTCATCAAAGATAGACATTGGTACTTGATAAAGATTTTCTTCAATTGCTAAATCTTTATCTGGTGTAATTGGTATTGCTAAATTCCAATAATTCAAATAGAAATCTTCAGTTATTAACCCACGTAAACTCGTAAAAAACGTTTCTGGTAACACCATGTAATTTTCGTCATCTTCTGTAGTATAAGCACCATTAATATCACTAATTTTATAGTATTCTATGTTCGTTAATAAATCTTTTAGAGAACTTCGTAGGTTTTCTGTAATATCTCTAATTTCTTCTTCTGTATAATCACTATTATTTTCAAAAACTATTTCTTCTTCTGGTTCTGTTTGTGGATTACGATCATCTATAATTACTTCTTCACTTTCGTGTTCTAAATGGAATACTGATAATAGAATTAAGATAAATAATGCGATTACGCCAACAACAATTCCAATTCTTTTCCAATCTCTTTTATTCACAATTTTCCCTCCTTTAATACAGCACGCGCTTTTAGGCGCACTCTTTGCATTGTATTATCAATTTGTTTTGGGCTTTTGTCAAGTATTTCTGCAATTTCTAGATAATTTAAACCATTGATCATATAAGTAAATACTTCTAATTCTAAAGGAGAAAGTTGCTCTTTTATCTTTTTTTTCATTTCTTCGGTTGTTTCTTTTTCGCTATATTTAAAGGAAGGATCTGATAAGTCATCTTTTAAAATGTCTTTCAAAGGTAGTCCTTCCTCATCATAATCATAATCTAATGACAAGCTTTGTTGTTCCATTTTGCTTTTTGTTGTTTGGGCTTTACTTATTACATTCGTTAGTCTTCTTTGTACACATAAAACAATAAACGTTTGAAGGCTTGCATCTTTATTTTGATCATATGTATTAATCGCATCTGTAAAAGCCACATTGGCTTCTTGCATTAAATCGCTATACTCTAATCCTAATTTTTTGGCATTGGTTGTAAATTTTTTTACTACGTACTTAATTGTCGGCAAGTATTTTTCATAAAGTGAATCTCTAATATCTTCATTGGTCTCGCAAAACATATCTGCTAGCATATTAGCTTCTTCATCATATTTCATGAAAGTCCCCCCATCTTAAATATTAATATGGCAGCAGCAACAGAAGCATTCAGGCTATTAATTTCTCCTTTCATTGGAATACGAATCATTTCGTCACAATTTTTTTCGACAACTTTACTAATTCCCTTTCCTTCATTTCCTATTACCAGTACTTTTTTGGGAGCAAACTTTGCTTCTCTAATATCTGTTCCTTCCATATCAGCACCATAAATAAAGAAATTCTCTTTTTGTAATTTTTTTATCGTATCGACCAGATTCGTTACTTTGACGATTTTCAGGTTATTTATTGCTCCGGCACTTGTTTTTATTACAGTATCTGTTACTGTAACACTTCGATCTTTCGGTAAAATAATTCCTGTAATCCCAGCGGCTTCTGCACTTCTTATAATTGCCCCGAGATTGTGGGGATCCTCTAAATGGTCTAGCATAAGTAAAAAATTATCTTTCATGATTTCTTCTAACTCACTATATTGAAAGTCTTCAATTTCTAATACAATCCCTTGGTGATGTTCTTTCGTCATTTTATTTAATAACTCTTTGTCTACTACAATATAATGAATTTTATTCTTTTTTAAATAGTCAAATAGTTCCTTGTCTTGTTTGCTTTTGCTTATGTAGACTTTTTTAATGCTGGTTGGATTTGTCATATATAGTACGTTTTTGCCATAGGCTAGCATAATAATCAACTCCTAAATTAAATATTACACATATAAGTTTTATCAAGTCCTATTTATTATAACACAAATCAGGGAAGAACATGTAAAATATTTTGTAAAGAAAAATCCAATGAATTTTATTGTTTTTTTCGCTTTCTGTATCTTTTTAAGTAAAATGCTTTAGTCTATTGGGCAACTTTTTTCTAATTCTCTTTCTTTTTTAAATCGTTGATATGCTCCTTTCCTCCTCGTGTTATATTCTTTTTAGAAGCGATAAGAATCCGTTATAGACGCTGTGGTATCTTAATTTTTTTGTATAACAAAAAAGAAAGCTTTTCATGGCTTTCTTCTCGGTATTACCTGTAATTTTGTTTTCCTCAAAACGAAAATCACGTCAAGATGCACGAGTAATATCGGTGTGCATAACTATATTATCTTACGTAGATACTTATTTTATTGTTCCAGTTTTTTCCTTTTTTGATATTCTTCTGAATTTATTGCTATTCCAATAATGACTGTATAGGATATTAAATATAGCCAAATCATTAATATTACAAAATGTGCGAGTCCTCCATATAGGATATCGTAATGAGAAAAATAGTTGACGTAAAAAGAATAGCAGGCAGTTACTACAGTCACACCAAATGTTGTGAATAAAGAACCTTTGGTTGTATAATTGCTTGATATAGCTCCATCTGGCGCTAGGGTGTAAATTATCTTTATCAGCAAGAAAATTAGTAACCATGAGATTGGACCTTTTGATAAATTTATAAAGAATACTATTGAATTTGTCACTTTCTCATTCATATTTACATAACGAACTAATTCGATAAATTTGTCTCCAAATCCTGGAATTAACAATAGAAACACCACTAAGCTTACTAAGATAAAAATCATAATTAAGCCTTTAATTTTTCGTTTTACAAAACCTGTATTTTTAAATCCATATAATTGATTCGATGTTACGATAATAGAACTTGCTCCACCACTGGCTGTATAAAATGCGATAAGAAGTGGAATTAAGAAGCTTGGTGTAAATTTAATATCGGTTAAAATTGGCATGATTAATTCGGATACGTTTTCACCAAAGGCTTTTAATATAAAGTTCGAAATAAAATCCATCGACACGTTAAATAATGATGCTCCATAAGTAATTAAGGTAATTGTTGGAACCATTGCAAGTAATAAAAAGAAAGCGAGTTGGCCTGGTAATATTAACATATCTGGTCTTTTTAATATGTCAAAAATTCGTTTTATGCCTCTTTTCACTTTCTTTAATATTTTCATTATTCTTCATCCTTTTGCTCTGATTTTTGAGTTTTAATCTCTTCTACACATTCATTAATTGCATCTTCAATGGATTTTAAATCGTCCATAATCATACTATAGCTGATACATACCCCATATTGATATGGTAAATTATTGAACTCTTTATTCAATTTATGGATATAACTTGTAATTTGTTTTTGATTGAAGCCAACAAGATATATCATAAATTCGTTGCCATTGGTTCTAATGATGTCTGTATTATCCAGTTGAGTTTTAATCAGGATATTTGCTGCTGCTTGAATTTGTTTGTCTCCCTCTTCATACCCAAGAGTATCATTAATATCTTGTACTTTTTTTAAATCAATGACTATTACACTTTGTGGATAAATCGTATTTTTATTCCATCTTGTCAAGTTTTCATTTAAATAGTTTCTATTTTTTAATGTGGTTAAGTGGTCCACAAATTTTAATTTATCTTCTTTTTTCACTTTCTTTTGTAGTTTTACTTTTTTGCTGGAGCGATAAATTAGTAGAAGGATTACTAATACTATAATTAATGCGAAGAGAGCATAAGTTGCAAAACTGCTTAATAAGTTGCCTTTTTCACTTAAATTTGTACCACTATAGTACCCCTCAATTATTTGACTTTCACTGTCTAAATAATTTATATATCTGGATAGTAAAGTATTTAGCACTTCATTTTCTGTAGATTTTAAGGCATACGTTATATTCATGTTTTGTTCGTAACGTAAATCATAATCTTTTAATGTTGTTCTTTGCAAGTATTTTCCTACTTCTGCATCTAATAAAATGATATTCTCTTCTTTTTTCAAAATTTTGTTAATATCTGATAACTCGAATGTCTGTGCTGAAATATTTAAAGATGAGAGCTGGCTCGCTAGTAAAGAATTTTCCTCTACATATACCGTATCTACATTTTTTAAAACTTCCATAGAATTAATTACAATTGGATTCTCGTTATTTACAAATACTCCTGCAATTAATGGGATATTTGTATTAATAGTTGATGTATTTGATGAATAATTGTAAAAGTTAGTAAATAAGGAAATTTCAGAATTTTCTAATGCTCTAGTAAATCTTCTATCTGTATTATATTTATTATATTTTAGATCTAAACTAGCAAAGTCTGCAAACGCATTTAAGTATTCTCCTATGATCCCGCCAAATGTTCCACTGCCATAAACGTCATAAGGGGGATAAGCTTTGTAACCATAGGTAATTTCTTTGTTTTGTAATTCGTCCAATTCTGAATCCGAAATATTTAGGTTCTCTTTAAACACTAGTAATTCTTCTTCGTCTAGTTTTTTCTCTAAATTTTCTTCTTGCCAATTATTATAATATTTTTTTAGTATTTGAAATAATGTACTGTTTGTATCATCTGTCACATAATATTTCCTTTTTACATCAGAGAAGTGGTAAGCAATCCAATATTTTTTGCTTAACACTGTGTCAATGTATTCCATACGCGGAACTAGTAAATATGTCACTTCATTACTGTCTAACCCTGATATTAATTCTTCCTCTGATTTATAAGTCGTATATTTTAATGAAATGTCTGAAAGATATTTTTCTACATAGGATAGATTACTAGATAATACTCCTACTTTGGCATTTGCTAAGCTATCGCGATCCGTTATATCTTTTTCTTCTTTTCCAATTAAAATATAGTGATCCTCATAAAATAGGAAGGCATTTTCTGGCAAAGTATCTCCTACCATAAAAGATAGTGATGTTGCTAGTTCTTCTTTGGATACTGTAATTTTATTTAATTGTAAATTGTAATCGGCAACAAATTCATCGAGGAACTCATAGTAAATCCCTACACCATTTTTCCCAAAAAAATTTACATCGTTTACTATATTAATATTTTGAATCGTAGTTTGATTGTTCGTAATCCATTCTCGTTCTGCTCTTGTTAATCGATTTTCTTGATTTCGGAAAAATAAAACTCCTAAAAAGATTAAAACTAATAAAACGACGATTAGTATAATAATTTTTTTTCTATTCTTTTTCATATCCTTACTCCTCAGTAGAATCTTCATCCACTGTAAAAGCGGTATTGTTATTCCATGTCACTGTAGTTCTATTAATATTTTTAGATCCCATTAAAGTAAAGCCGTCCACAGTGTCAGACTCTTCTTGAACAATTGTAAAATGTACATCATAAAGAGCTTGATACTCTTCACTAATTGCTTCTAATGCAGTTGTCGCGATTTCTTTCGCTTTATCAATCGTTACATTGTTGAAAGTGATTCTTATATAAATAATCTTTCCTTGACAGTGAACTTCAACTTCAGAAACACCTTCGCTTTCTTGAATTTTTGTAGAAATTGCATTGATATTTTCATCTGTAAATGGCATATCTTGAATGTTATCTAGGCGGTCTCCATATGGAGATGAGCTAACGCCAAAAAACATCTGTAATACTACGACTAGTATAATAATAAAACATACGATAACGATTGTAGTCAGAACAAACATTACACGGTTCTTATTCCATAATTCTTTGATTTTTTTCAATCTATTCACCTCAATCTGATATTTTGTATATTCATTATACCGTAATTTTATGTATTTTTAAAGGTCTAAATCACTCATGAAAAAACTAGCCTTTGCGACTAGTTATCTGTTCATCCTAAAACGCATTTTTGGGTCTAGAATAGCTTTTCTTAGGCGAATATCATCTGGTGTGACTTCGACATATTCATCATCTTCAATGAATTCTAAAGCTTCTTCTAATGTGAATTTCTTTGGTTTTGTTAAAGCGATTGCTTCATCAGCTCCACTAGAACGAGTATTGGTTAAATTTTTGTTTTTACATGGATTGACGTCTAAGTCATTATCACGGTTATGGATACCAATAATCATTCCAACGTATACTTCAGTAGCTGGCTCGATGATAAGAGTTCCTCTGTCTTCTAAGTTCCATAATGAGTAACCTAAAGCTTTACCATTTTCCATGGATACTAAAACGCCATTTTTTCTTCGGGCAATTGGGCCAACATAAGGTTTGTAGTCTTCAAAACTACGCACCATAATTCCTTCGCCTTTGGTGTTTGTAATAAAGGCACTTCTATAACCAATTAGTCCTCTTGTTGGAGCAGAAAATTCTAAGTGTGAATATCCTTCGTCTGTTGTTGATACTACTTCTAACATTGCTTTTCTTTCTTGTAAATCGTTAATAACAGTTCCTTGGTATTCTCCTGGACAATTTACAATAACTCTTTCAAATGGTTCGTATTTTTTGCCATCTCTTTCTTCTAATAGCACTTCTGGTTTTGATACACATAATTCATAACCTTCACGACGCATATTTTCAAGTAAAATAGATAGGTGTAGTTCTCCTCTACCACTTACTTTGAAACCATCTGAGTCTGGTAATTCTTCCACAAGTAATCCAACGTTCGTCTGTAATTCTCTTTCTAGTCTTTCTTTGATATGACGCGAAGTTAGGTATTTACCACTTTTTCCAGCAAATGGACCGTTATTTACAAGGAAGTTCATAGAAAGTGTTGGTCGTTCAATATGGATTGGAGGAAGTGGATCAATGTGATCTTTTGCACAAATGGTGTCACCAATTGAGATGTCTGCACAACCAGCGATTGTTACAATATCTCCAAAATAGGCTATGTCTTTTTCTACTCTTTTAATTCCTTCTGTTACATAGAGTTTTGAAATTCTAAAAGTCTCTACTTTCCCGTCATTTCTAGCCAAAGATACTGTTTCACCATTTTTAATGCATCCTTTTGAAATACGTCCAACACCAAGTCTTCCTAAGAAATTATCGTAGTCTAGGTTACTAATTTGTAATTGTAATGGATCAGACTCACTACCTGGATACGCGCTTACTTGATTTAAAATTGTTTCTAGAAGTGGTGTTACGGTATCTTCCATTTTGTCTGGGGTAAGTCCACATTTTCCAACTTTAGCAATACCATAAACAATTGGGAAATCTAATTGTTCATCTGTTGCATTTAGTTCCATAAATAAATTAAATGTCATATCAACTACTTCCGTAGGTCTTGCATCTTTCTTATCGATTTTGTTAATAAATAAAATTGGTCTTAAGTTTTGTTCTAAAGCTTTCTTCAACACAAATCTTGTTTGAGGCATTGGTCCTTCTGATGAGTCGACGATTAAAACAACAGTATCCACTGTTTTAATTACCCTTTCTACTTCACTTGAAAAGTCAGCATGACCCGGAGTATCGACGATGTTAATTTTGTAGTCTTTATATTTAATGGAACAGTTTTTTGAATAGATAGTAATTCCTCTTTCTTTTTCAATGGAATCACTATCCATAATAAGTTCGCCCACTTCCTCATGAGACGCGAATGCTCCATTTTGCTTTAATAATGCATCGACTAATGTACTTTTTCCTGCATCAACATGGGCAACAACTGCTATATTAATGATTTTATCCATAAAACTCCCTCTCTTTCACATAAAATACTTAGAGATAATACAACAAAACGGAAAAAAAATCAAGTTTTGAAAAGTTATTTCCAAAACTTGCAAAGATTTTGTTAAAGCTTATATTTTTTGTGAATCATAAGGTACAATCACACTTTTGCAAGCTTTTTTTATATTTTTATCACACTTTTGCATAGCTTTTTTGTCAGTTTTTCACAGTTTTGTAAAATTTGTGATATAAATGACTGAAAGATATTATTCAGACTGTGGATAATTTTCTATTCTTTTTCTAGCAGCCAATTACATACTTGATAATATTCTTCGCCTTTTTCATTTACTGCAATAAAATCTACTTCTGTACTATCATTCTTTCCTATATATACATCATACCCACGTCTTAAAAGTTCTAAATAAACAACGTTTTCAAGAATATGTCCCTCATCCGCATTTTTGCTTTCGAGTAGATAGTATCTTAAACCAACATCTGCTAGATAATATTTGCTACCACTCGTCAAGTATTTTTTTCCTTTTATGTCATATCTTGTGGCTTTATAGAGTACAAAAGATTCTTCTAATGCTTTTAAATATTTTTCTACTGTCGGCACTGTTATTTTACGACCGTTAGAGGTCATTGTATTTGCAATACTACTACTAGAACATTACCTACGTTATCAAACATGAATCTTGTAATATCTTTTAACATTCCTATATCGGATATTTCTTTTCCGTCTGCTATATCATTTACTATAATTGTATTATAAATTGCAAAAGTCAAATTTATAAATTATGCTTTACAAATTTATTTCTTTTTTTAATTTTATAAATTGTATTTTATAAAAATCTTTGTTTTCTAAATTTTGTAAATTGTATTTTATGTTTTTCGGGAGATAATTTATAAAAAAAGATGGAATTTTTTGAAGCCTTCCATCGCTATGATTTTTTCAGAAACTGTTTTAGTTCAAAGAAAAGTTGTAAGGATTTTGCATTGTCCCATCTCCTGATACTATGACGTCACTTCGAATATTTATGACGGGTCTAAGAGCACTCACACTAGTCGTATCACGATCATCGATGCTTCCAGAAGTGTTCACAAAGAACAAACGAGAAATCCGGTACACATTACCGAACGGATTGTAATAGCCAATCGGCGTCATGGTCCAAAAATCATTTCCTGTAGTTATATAACTGCTAGGAGCATTTTTAAAATAATTATAATTACCATCAAAGACTCCTCCTCCAGTTCCTGAAAACAATGCCTCATCAGCTGTAATAAGTCCTACGGCATAGTTTAATGCTTTATTGCCTTTGTTAGAAGAAGAGATGGTATACAAGTCACTTGAGTTCTCACAAGATAGTGTTGGCGTGCTTGTTGATACTCTTAAATACCCTTTCATATAAGTAGATACAGTTCCAGTTCCTACTCCACTTTGATTATTTAAGGTGCTTCTATCCCCACAAAATCCTGCATTCATATCAAGGTATGATGCATAAGAAGATAAGACACTCGTATAAAAATTATCATTAGCTTGCTTGATTGTAGAAGATGTACCTAATCCATGCGCTTCCCCACTTGTATACATATATCCTAGATACATATTATTATCATTACTGGAATTAAACAAACTTGTACCTGCTTGTCTATCGGTAGAAGATTCTCCATTTGGATGTGCTGTGGTTCCATCATAGATCATTTTGATACTTTCATCTCCATTGATCCTGATAATCCTCCAGTAACGATTTGCAAAATAAACATAATTATTCTCGACACTTCCACGGTAATAATAACTTGTCCCATCGTCATCGGTGGTTTCAAATATTCCTTTTTCATGAGACTCACATGTCGCATCATCACAGGCTGATTTTGTAAAATCTGGTATGTATGTATAAACTTGTAAATCTCCTAATACTGTGGAAACTGTTTTCATTTTTGTAAAATACAAGTTACAATTGGTTCTATTATAATCTTCTGCATTATAATTGGTATAATCTCCTTCAAATGTCCAAGAGGAATAATCCCAAGAAGGTATCACTCCATTCGTACAATTTGAAGATGCTTCATCAAACACATATCCGTCACTCCGAGAAGGCATACTCCTTGTACTTACTCCATCAATATAATAAGCAAAAGAAGTACTTTCTGTATTTTCGTTTTTATTATTCTTTTCAAGCATTAAATTTTTATAAGAAAATACTAAAGCAACCATTAATGTCATAATAGCAAGCACAATGATTATTTTTTTCTTTTTTTGAAATATTTTTACTTTCATTATCGCATTCCTCCTAGGAAATCTGATAAGGATTTTCTATCGTTCCCAGACCAGATACAGTAACATTAGCACGGATATTTATTACTGGTTTTAAGAAAGGGACTGTACGGTGCACATCTGTATCTTCAAGTTTTCCAGAAGAACTTACAGTAAACATCCGTGCATTCCACCCTGTATAACCAAATGCATTATAGTATCCTACTGGAGTCATAGTCCAATAAACACTGCCAGTTATCAAATAACTGTCCAACGAGTCTTTTTGATAATTATAACTCCCATCAAATACTCCTCCGCCATGTCCCGCAAGTATTACTTCATCAGCTGTAATAAGTCCAACTGGATACGTTAAGGCTTTATTTCCTTTATTTGAAGTTGTTAAAGTATACAAATCACTTGAATTTTCACATATAAGTGAAGGTGTGCTTGTCGACACTCTTAAATACCCTCTCATATAAGTAGACACCGTTCCTGTGCCTACGCCACTTTGATTATTTAACGTACTTCTATCACCACAGAATCCAGCATTGGTATCAATATAGTAAGAAGATAAGATACTTGTATAAAAGTTGTCATTTGCTTGTTTAATGTTAGAAGATGTTCCAAGTCCATGGGCTTCTCCACTCGTATACATATATCCTAAATACATATTATCACTTTGAGCTGTATTAAATTGACTGGTTCCTGCCTGTCTGTCTTCACTTACCTCTCCATTTTGATGTGCTACTGTTCCATCATAAATCATTCTGATTGTTCCGTCTCCATTAATTCTGATAATTCGCCAGTATCTATTTGCAAAGTAGACATAGTTGTTTTCGACACTTCCTCGGTAATAATAACTTGTTCCATCGTCATCAGTGGTTTCAAATATGCCTTTTTCGTGTGACTCGCATGTCGCATCATCACAGGCACTCTTTGTAAAATCCGGTGTGTATGTATAAACACTCAAATCTCCTAATACTGTATTTACTGTTTTTGTTTTTGTAAAATATAAATTACATTTGGTTCTCGTATAGTCCGTGGCATTATAATTTTCATAATTTCCGCGAAATGTCCAAGTGGAATGATTCCAATTTGGTTTAACACCATTCGTACAATTAGATTGTTCTTCATCGAATACATACCCTGTATTTTTGCTAATGTGCGATAAAGAAGTAATAGAAGTGTAAAAAA
>DVHP01000002.1 GCA_018711945.1 Candidatus Ventrenecus avicola | reverse complement strand
TGGAGTGTCAAAACAAACTATAGTAACTATACTTATGAAAATAACGAAAGAGTAAAGTGTAGCCTTTATTTTACAAGTAAATATGTAGAACCGATATTAAATGGAACAGACCCAGTGTTAGAAGAACCATTAATACCAGTAACGATAGATAGTGATGGAACGGTAAAAAAGGCAGATTTAGCCTCTGAGTGGTACGACTACGAAACAAAGAAATGGGCCAATGCTGTGATGCTCTTTGATGAAACAAAGACTTATGCATCAGGAGATGTTATTCCAGAAGAGAATATAGAATCTTATTTTGTCTGGATACCAAAGTACCGTTATCAATTGTGGGATTTAGGCCTATATGATAGCCTAACAGAAATAGATACAACGAAAGTTCATGAAATACCAATTATTTTTGGAGATTACAATACCAGTGATTCGGTATCAGGAGAATGTACCACACCAATGGAATCGGGAACAAGTGGAAACTGCCAAGTAGGAGATTACATGACACATCCAGCATTTCTAAGTATCCCAAGTACAGGCTTTTGGGTAGGCAAATTTGAAACAGGATATGAAGGTGCGACAAGTGTAACTGAGGCAGAAGTAAATGAGCGAGATGCAAGTAAAGTGATTGTGAAACCAAATGTATATAGTTGGAGAGGAATTCAAGTCGCGAATGCCTTTTATACCAGTTATGATTATCAAAGAGAGCTAGATTCTCATATGATGAAAAATACAGAATGGGGAGCTGTAGCCTATTTACAACACAGTGCCTATGGTTCAGCAACAAACATAAGAATCAATAATAACTCTGACTATATAACCGGATATCAAGCAAATAACGAACCTATTTGTGGATGGACAGGAAACAATGAAGAGTGTAATAGATATTGTAATGATAATACTTGTAATCAAACCTACCCCAATAGTACTTTGTCAAGTACTACGAATAATATAAGTGGATTATTCGACATGTCCGGAGGAGCATGGGAATATGTGATGGGAGTAATGACAGATACTAGTAAAATTCCGATTGCTGGTCAAAGTGGATTTGAAAGTAATAATTGGCCCGAACAGAAATATTATGATTCATATGATTATAATGCTATAAATATAGATTCAGGGGGAATTTATATAACGAGAATATTGGGTGATGCTTTTGGAGAGTTAGGACCTTTTGAAGCAAATGAAGCAAATAGGCTTATAAACAGCTGGTATCAGAATGAAGCGTATTTTTTAGGGTCTCGTCCTGAATATTACTGGTTTGTACGTGGTGGGGCAGCGAATCATGGTACAGATGCGGGGATATTTTCATTTGCTGATGAAACTGGCAGAGAAACAACATTATCTTTCCGTCTCATCCTTACTCCAACAACATAATTTGATTGAGAATTTATTTTCTCATCTTTTTTTGGTACAATAGAATACGTGATGAAATATGTACGCAGAAATATTAGTAGAAATAAAAAGTAAACATACCGATAAAACATTTACCTATCATATACCAGAAGATTTAGAGGACGCAATAAGTATAGGAAAACGAGTAGTTGTTCCTTTTGGACGTCAAACACTAGAAGGTTATGTGATGAATATCCTTTCAACTTGTGATATTGATACAAAAGAAATTATCGAAGTGTTAGATGAAGAACCAGTGCTAAATGAAGAAATGTTAAATCTAGGTCATGAGATGTCTAAAAATACACTAAGTAGTTTAAGCGCGTGCTACACGGCAATGTTACCGAAGGCCTTAAAAGCAAAACATGGGACTCAAATTAACAAAAAAATAGTGACATACTTAAAATTAACAAAAAGTAAAGAAGAAATTTTAGAAAATGTCAGTTCTTCTTCTCAAAAAGATGTCATAAACTTATTTAATGAAAACCTTCCACTAAAAAAAACGATTGCCAATAAGGTAAGTGCTTCCTCTGTAAAAACGTTATTAAAAAAAGGGTACCTTGTGGAAGTAGAAGAAGAAGAGTATCGTTATACTTTAAAAGACGAACCACAAGAAGAAGAAAAAAAATTAAATCCAGAACAACAAGTAGTAGTAGAGAAAATTACCTCTTTAATGAACGAATCAAACACTTTTCTTCTTCATGGAATAACCGGCTCTGGAAAAACAGAAGTGTATTTACAAGTAATCAAAGAAGTACTTAATCAAAATAAAACCGCTTTAGTATTAATTCCAGAAATTAGTTTGACTCCTCAGTTAGTAAGTCGTTTTAACAAAAGATTTCCTGGAGTCATTGCCGTTTTGCATAGTGGACTAAGCGATGCCGAACGTTACGATGAATGGCGAAAAATATTAAGGAGTGAAGTATCCATTGTGATTGGCGCAAGAAGTGCTGTATTTTCCCCACTAAGGAATATTGGGGTGATCATTGTTGATGAAGAACATTCAGAATCCTATAAGCAAGAAAATAATCCAAAGTATCACGCAATAGAAATAGCTACTCTAAGAAGTAAAACGCATCAGTGTCCTTTGATTTTAGGCAGTGCTACACCAACTTTGTCTTCCATGGCAAGAGCTCTGAAAAAAAGATATATCTATCTTCCTCTTACAAAACGAGCGAATGGCTCTGTGCTTCCAAATATTACAATTGTCGATATGGCCGAAGAAACCAAGAACCGCCATCCAATTCTTTCCCGAGAATTAGAATGTAAAATCATCGAAAAATTAAATAAAAATGAACAGGTGATGCTACTATTAAACCGTCGAGGCCATTCTACTACAATCACATGTTCTTCCTGTGGCTTTACTTACCGTTGTCCCCATTGCGACATTACCCTGACTTACCATAAGAGAAGTAATAACTTACGCTGTCATTACTGTGGATATACAAAATATATTGATGATCGATGTCCAAAATGCCATGAAAAAGCTTTAAATTACTATGGGTTAGGGACAGAAAAACTAGAAGAGTTTCTGATGAATGCATTTCCAACGGCTAGAATTATCCGTATGGATGCCGATTCCACGACGAAAAAGGGTATGTACGAACAGATTACGAAAGATTTTTATGATCACAAATATGACATTTTGCTTGGTACACAAATGATTAGCAAAGGATTAGATTTTCCGAGTGTTACTTTAGTTGGTATATTAAATGCCGACGCATCGCTAAATATTCCAGATTATCGCAGTAATGAAAGAACGTATGCTCTTCTTAGCCAGGCAAGTGGAAGAGCAGGACGTGCTCAAAATCCAGGAGAAGTAGTAATTCAGTCTTTTTATCCAGATAATTTTATCTTAAATTGTGTAAAAGAAAATAATTATACAAAGTTTTTCAAATACGAAATGAATATCCGAAAAACACTAAAATATCCACCATTTTACTATTTGGCAACATTAACAATCAAAAGTAAAGATTATTCTTTAGCAATGATGGAAGCAAAAAAGGCCAAGGAATTCTTAGAAAGAAGTATTGACCCAAGTAGTATTGTGTTGGGACCAGCTGCATCAAGTATGTTTTTGCTAAATAACATTTATCATTTCGAATTATTAATCAAGTATCGCTTTGATGAATTATTATTGCCTGCACTTCAAGAACTAGATAGTCTATTATTACTAAATTCTAAGGTGCAACTGGATATTGATTTCTTAAACTAAAAGAACTATAGTATTATAAAAAAGAGAAAGGAGAGAGTATATGACGAATATTACAACCGAGATGCTTGAAAAAAGAATAAAAATAATTCAAGAAGGAATCGAAAAAAAATTATTTCCTCTTCAAAATAGAAAAATATATTATTCCTTTGCTCGTAAAAACATATCTTATATTGAAAAGCTTTTACAAGTGTGCCTAAGTTATTTAGAAGTAAGAAGTAACTATCAAACTATTTTAAACAAAGAAAATTATAAAGAAATGCAACAAATCTATCAGAATCAAAGATCTTTAATACTAGTGGAATTACAGGAAATAGTAAGATATTTGACGTGCCAAGAAAAAAGAATCGACAAAATTTTAAAAATAGTACAAACTTTAGCAAAATATGATGATGAAAAAATATCAAAGTTAGTAACCATATGGTGGGATTACACTCCAGCTTACAGTTGCAATGCTCCTTTTTATGCAAAAGAGTTTGAGGAGTATAAAGCGTATTGTAAGCAAAAGAAACTTGCTAAAGAGTCTGCCTTGTTTTCTTATAGCATGCAACGAGAGTTAGATTACGAAACGTATTACCATCTAGCGAGTATGGAATTAGAAGAAAGAAGAGTTCATCAAGATAGGTCTTTTCCTACTCAAATAAACGAACAACAGGAGATGCAACTTATTACTTCTTTTACAGAACAAAAGTATTTAGAAGAAATGAGTATGACCCAATTAAAAAATGCATACATGGCAATGCAAACTGCTTTTCAAAATGAGTTAAAATATCAAATCACGTTAGGAAGAAAAAATAAAGATGTCATGAATCAGTATTTAGATACTGAAGAACTCATTCACAAGGAATATATGAGAAAGAAAAGATTGCTTTTAAATGGAGGAGAAAAGAAATGAAAAAGAAAAAAAGTTTATTACAATTAAAGGCCTTATTGTTGGCGACAAGTTTAACAGTCACGCCACCAGTTGTCACTTATGCCAAAGAACAGGAATCAAGGATAAGTGATACGACATGGAAAGATAAACTAACGGAGTGGGGCAAAAAAATCGTGGATTGGTCCAGTAAAGTAGATGAAAAAGTTAATGAGAGTATCGTGAACCCTATAAAAGAGAAAGCAAGTGAAGTAGAAATTTATAAGCATGATTCTTTATGGCTCATTACAGACATGCCAGGCACTAGTCCAGAGGAAGAAAGAAATTATTTCTTTGTAGATCAAAATTCACCAAAATTAAAATGGACATTTTATTATGATAAAGACGGGAATAGAGTTTCTAGTAATTCAGAAGAAATTGCGAAGATGGAGATTAGAAAAATGTATGTATCTTTAACAGATATTGATACTGTGTTTTTAGTAGAAGAATGGTATGATTATGCAACGTGTACTTTTACGATTAATTATGTGGATTTAGATAAAACAAAAGTATATGAAACTGATAGTGATAAGGATTATGGAAGGTTTATATACATTGAAGACATTATTCCAGAAGATGAGATAAAAGAAAAGTATAGTACAGATGATTTAATTCATTTGTTAGAAGAGATTAATGATTTATCCTATGAAATAAAATCAGAGGAAGTAGATTTATCACTAAAAAAATAATGCTAAAAATATAGTTTGGTTACTGGATTTCAATTTTTAAATTTTAAAAAAGCACAAGAAAAGACCTATTGATTCATAAAATAAATAGGTCTCTTTTTAATATGTAGTGATGTTTTTTATTAACTTCCCTGTAATTTTGGAATCTCTTGTCTTGAAAGACCAGTATATTGCATAATCTTTTCATCCAAATAGTGTTTTATCAAGTACAACGAATAATATTACAGGTGTGTATGATATGAGTGGTGGATTATGGGAATATGTGATGGCAGTGTTATCTGATAGTCAAGGAGAACCGGTAAGTGGTAGAAATAGTCTTTACAATTCAGGCTTTAACGGCAAACTTCTTTATCCGGACTGGGATAATGATACTTCAGGAATAACTGAGATTATAAACGGGTATGATTATCCAGAACCAAAATATTACGATGTTTATAAATATGGGTCAGGAGAAACGAATTATACTAGAAGAATATTAGGAGATGCTACTGGAGAAATAGGACCATTTGAAGACATAGCCGCATTAACACAGACTTCCCATATTTCTAGTTGGCATGATGATAAAGCAACCATGGTAAGTAATGTAAATCTATGGATTAGACGAGGCGCTCATGCGTCAGATGGTTTAAATGCTGGAGTCTTTGCTTGTTCATCAATAAACGGAGAGCTTAATAATGATAGTTCCTTTCGTCTCATCCTCACTCCCTAAACTAAAAAAATCCACTTTCCTTGCTTTCGGTCTATTGCTTTTTTGAACGGTTTATGATAAGTTTTTAGTGGAAATGGATGGGGATAAATATGAATTTAACAAATCAAATCGCGAATGATATTACTAAATTAATAATAGAGAAAGAAGAAACGTTGAATCCGGAAACGAGAGCAACATTAATAGGTTATAAAAACGACTTATATTTAACTCCCTTTTTTGAAAAAATAGAAGGAGAATATGCCACGATTATTTTACCGGAAGATGCATATAACACTTTTTTAAAAGATTATCAAGTTTTACAAGCCGGAGTTTTATCTGTTTATTGGAAAGCAAAATTAATGACAGATGGAGTGTCTTCCCAGTTATTTTCATTTGAAAAACTACCAGAAATTTTAAGAGAAGCAACCGACGAAATCGCATCATTTAGTGCCTATGCTAAACCAGTTTTTCAAGGAGAAAAAGAAAGAGAAGTTGCCTACCAAACTTTATGGCTCTTGCAAGATTCCATTATGAATTTAAAAGCATATCCAGAATATTTAAATGCTTTGTTAGCGTTACTAAATCCAAAAGAAGAAATGACATTAACAAAAGAAAGAAGGGACAACTAGTGAAGGACGTAAAAGTAATCTTTATGGGAACGCCTGATTTTTCTGTTCCAGTTTTAGAAATGCTTATCGAAAATACTAGCGTAGCATTAGTAGTAACTCAACCAGATAAACCGGTAGGAAGACACCATGAACTAAAACCAACTCCAGTCAAAGAAGTTGCTTTAAAAAATAATATTCCAGTTTTTCAGCCACAAAAAATAAAGAAAGAATACGAAAAAATCATAAATACACCATGCGATATCATTATTACTTGTGCGTATGGTCAGATTATTCCAGAAGAAATCCTTTCTTATCCGAGACTTGGATGCATTAATGTGCATGCTTCTCTTCTTCCAAAATATCGTGGTGGAGCACCGATTCACTGGTGTTTACTAAATGGCGAAGAAAAAACAGGAGTTACCATTATGTATATGGATAAGGGTATGGATACTGGTGATATGATAGCCAAAAAAGAGTATGAGATTAAAGCGGACGATAATGTTGGAACTCTTCATGAGGAACTTTCAGAAATAGGAGCATCTTTGTTAAAAGAGACATTACCAAGTATTATTGCAGGCACGAATGAAAGAATGAAACAAGATGAGGAACAGGCAAGCTACGCATACAACATCAAAAGAGAAGAAGAAAGAATTGATTTTTCCAAAACTGGTCAAGAGATATTAAATCAAATTCGTGGGTTAAATCCTTGGCCTACAGCGAACTTTCTAGTGAATAATGAAGAGTATAAAGTGCTAGAAGCAACATTTCAAAAACGTGAAAATACCACGCCAGGAAGGGTTCGAGAAATTACCAAAAACGCGATTGGCATCGATGTGGCAGATGGAACAATTTATCTTACTAAAATTAAGCCCTTTGGAAAAAAGATTATGGATGTCAAAGACTATTTAAATGGCGTGAAAAAAGAAATTATTTTAAATTGGGAGATTAATCAATGACTTATGCTTCAACAAGGCTACTATTTAGGCCATTAGAAATAAAAGATGCTGAAGAATTATTTCTTCATGTTTATAGTGATGAAAATGTAAATCGCTATTTAAGGTTTGAGACGCATAAAATGAAAGAAGAAACAAGAGAGGTTCTAACATATTTTTTAGAAAATCATCATGAGATTTATGTGATTATTAAAAAGGACACCAATGAGATAATAGGAACAGTGGAAATCGCTGATAAATCTTTGGAAAATAAGACTTGTGCGATTGGGTACCTCATTGGTTCAAAATGGTGGAAGATGGGATATGCCACAGAATCCTTAAAACAAACGATTTCTTTCTTATTTCAAAATTTTGATTATCAATTGATTGAAACTGTAGTAAGAAATGATAACGTTAGCAGCTTTATGGTGTGCGAACGTAATCATATGAAGTTAGATGGAATCCTAAGGGATAGAAGAATTGATAAATTAGATGGACACTTAGATTCCATTCGTATTTATTCTATCACAAGAGGAGAATGGGGGAGCAAATTATGATTTTAATGTTTATTGGACCGTCTAGTTCAGGAAAAGATACTTTTTTTAAACCGATTTTAGAAGAATTTTCTTTAAAACCAATTATTCTTTCGACAACGAGACCGATGCGTGAAGGGGAAACAGACGGATTAACATATCATTTTATTTCCATGGATGAAATGAATCGCTTAGAAAAAGAAAAAAAGTTAGTGGAAAGACGAGATTATCATACCGTGAATGGTCTTTGGTCTTATGCTACATGTGCCGAAAATATCAATTTAGAGGAAAACTATCTTGTTGTAAATACATGGGCTGCTTATCAAAAGTATGTAGAATTTTATGGTCCAGAAATGCTTACGCCAATTTATTTTTCGATGGATGATGGACTTCGGCTAGAACGGGCCTTATTAAGAGAAAAGATGCAAGCTAATCCTAATTACGCTGAAGTATGCCGGCGATTTTTAAAAGACTCTGAAGACTTTACTGAGGATTGTATAGAAAAATACAACCCTTATGTCATTGATAATAATGGTACTTATGAAGAAACACGGGCACAGTTATTTGATGTGATATCCCTAGTTTTACAAAGAGAAAAAAACGTCGCCAGGTCTTTACAAAAAAAGAATCCTAAGTGTTAGAAAATGGTGAAATTATGAATTTATATGGTTTAACAAGACAAGAATTAGAACAGTATTTTACTAGGATAGGCGAGAAAAAGTTTAAAGCAACGCAAGTGTTTGAATGGCTTTATCAGCATCGAGTAAACTCTATGGAAGAATTCTCAAATATAAAAAAAGAAATCAGAGAGCAATTGCAAAAAGACTTTTCTTTAGAGTTACCAAAAGTCATCAAACGAGAAGTGGATACGGATGTAGAAAAATACTTATTTGAATTAGAAGATCAAGAAAGAATAGAAGCGGTATTAATGCGTCATAATTATGGCCTTTCTGTTTGTGTATCAAGTGAAGTTGGTTGTAATATGGGCTGTAAGTTTTGTGAATCAGGAAGACTCAAAAAAGTAAGAAACTTAGAGACTCATGAAATGGTTGGTCAAATTTTAGTGATAGAATCCCTAATCAAAGAACGTATTTCTTCTGTTGTCATTATGGGAATCGGCGAGCCACTTGATAACTATGATAATGTAATTCGGTTTATTAAAATTATTAACGATGCCAAGGGAATATCAATCGGTGCTAGACATATCACTTTGTCGACATGTGGAATTATTCCAAAAATCAAAGATTTAAGCGAACTAGAGATTCAAATCAATTTAGCCATTTCTCTTCATGCTCCAAATGATGCCTTAAGAAATAAACTGATGCCAATTAATAAAGCATATCCTTTAAAAGAACTAATGGAAACAATAAATGACTATATTAAAAAAACAAATCGTCGTGTAACAATCGAATACATCTTGTTAAAAGATGTGAATGACAAAAAAGAACATGCCAAAGAACTTGCAAATTTACTTCGAGGAATGAATGTTTATGTGAATTTGATTCCTTATAATGAAACAAATCATATCGAATTCAAAAAAAGTGACAAACAAACAATCGATGATTTTTATGAGACACTACAACAAGAAAAAATTCAAGTAACAGTAAGAAGAGAGTTTGGTTCGTCGATATCTGCCGCCTGCGGTCAATTAAGAAGTAAGGAAGTAAAATAGAG
This sequence comes from Candidatus Ventrenecus avicola, assembly GCA_018711945.1. Classification (GTDB taxonomy): domain Bacteria; phylum Bacillota_I; class Bacilli_A; order RF39; family UBA660; genus Ventrenecus; species Ventrenecus avicola. The sequence goes on along the minus strand of DVHP01000002.1, from coordinate 2,431 downwards.
AATGACACTGTTGGAAGTGTTGTTCTTTTTTGATGTTGACATACGGGGGGGGGGTTGTTGTAAAATCTTGAATATAGAAGGGTAGAGGTCATATGAAAAAAATCGATTTAAAAAATAAAAAAACAAGAATCATTTTAGTTATTGCAATATGCCTGATCTTAATAGGAACAAGTTTTGCATTGTGGTATTTGACACTTGCCCAAACAGATTCAAATAAAATAGCAACAAGCTGTTTTAATATCACACTTACGAATGAACAAAATGCGATTAATTTACAAAGGGCATATCCCATATTAGATGAAGAAGGAAAAGAATTAACGCCATATACCTTCACGATAACAAATAATTGTGATACTTATGCTAGTTACGATGTGAATTTAGAGCTATTAGAAACCGTATTAGAAGAAAAACGTTTAGATGCCCAATATGTTAAAGTAATGTTAAATGAAGAAGATCCAGTCTTGTTAAGTACCAAAAATAGCGATATTACCCCAACCCTTGATAACGCCTACAAAGCATATGAATTAACAACAGGATATTTAGAAGCAAATGAAAGCGCAACATACAACTTAAGACTATGGATAGATGGCGATGTTACATTAGAAGATCCAGTGGAAGGAAGAAGTATCTCATCAAAAATCACAGTGACAGCAAACTACATTGATCATATACCAACGGACTATGAAAAATGTGTAGCAGATTATGGTGACGACTCTATTCAATGTAGTATTGTAGCCGAGTTAGATACCACAGGAGCTTGTCCAACTGTGAATGATGATGGAACAGTGAATGTGACAGATATAGAAGATACACAAAGTTTACTTTGTAGTGCACCAGATGATTATGGCACAAGTTATTATTATAGGGGAAACGTAACAAACAACTATGTGAAGTTTGCAGGATTCTATTGGAGAATCTTAAGAATTAACGGAGATGGATCTATCCGTATGATCTATGCTGGAGATGCTGATGTGATTGATGGTCTAGAAAACAAAGCAGAAGTGCTAGCCAATGGATACAATGATGGTGATACAGATTATACCCAAATAGGCACAAGCTATTATAACGAATACTGGAAAAAAGATAATGTCCAAGAGTCTACGAATTCAAGGATATATTATGATAATGCTGGAGTAGGATATATGTATGGCAATCGAGATGGTATAGTAGAAGGAAGTGCGCAGTCGAACATCTATACACAGAGTACAACAGAGATAAGATATTATGCGGATAGTTACACCTATAACCCAGATACAGGCGAGTTTACATTAGAAAATCCAGTAGGCTATACAGGCGCAGAAATAACAGGTGATTTAGTAGGAAAATATACAATGAATAGTACAAGCTCAACATCATCGAGTCAATATGTACTTAAGGTAACAAGTGTTACAGCAGGAAGTGTTGAAGCAACAATAGGATATAGTCGTGTTACCTACGGAACAACGAGTAAAGAGAGCGCCCAAGAAAATATCAATGATAGTACAATAAAAGAAGCAGTGGATAATTGGTATGCGTCAAATATTCTTAGTACAAAATATGAAACTTATGTAAATGATACATTATTCTGTAACGATCGAAGTGTAGAAGATTATGGAGTAACAAACTATAGTAATTTAGCCTATGGTACAGAAAATACAACATACAGAGCATATTCCGATAATGAAAATAGAGTTACATTATATTGCTCTCAACAAAGCGATCGGTTCACAGTGAATGATGAAGTAACGGGAAATGGGGCATTAAGCTACCCAGCAGGGTTACTCACAGTAGATGAAGCATTATTGGCAGGGGGAAATAGCTCAAATAACTCAGGTTATTATTTATATTCAGGGAATTTCTATTGGACTATGTCTCCTAACTATTTCTATGATATATATGCTTACGTGCGTCTCGTGAACGCGACGGGTAGTTTAGAATACAACTACTACACATATAACTCGTTCGGCGTTAGGCCAGTCATTAACCTTAAGCCAAATAGTCTAAAATCTGGTGATGGAAGTGCTTTAAATCCGTTTTTGGTTGGGTAGTGCAACCCATAGGCCTTGTCAAAATCTAGTATGTAAATTCGAAGACATGCTAGATTTTTCATTTTTTCGACAAAAGAGGACAAAACATGTCAAAATCTCTCGTTGCCTTTTTGTTTTTCAGTCTTTAGAATAGAAAGATATAAAGACAAGGAAGTGAAATTATGACTACTACTCTAGTAAAAGAAGAAATAAAAAACGAAACCATTAATTTAATGAATGATGCTTTAGCAAAAAGTATACTAAGAAGTAAAGAAGCAAGAGGGCCAGTCATTAAATTTTTAAGTGGAATTACTCATATTCCCAAAAGAAAATTTAAAGATGCTTTGTTTGTTGGTGGAGAAATACCAAAGAACCATAAAAAAGAAAAAGGAAAAGCGAGTGATGTCATGTGTATCCTGAAAGAT
>DVHP01000023.1 GCA_018711945.1 Candidatus Ventrenecus avicola | reverse complement strand
GATATTCTTAAAACTTAGTTTGCTTTCTTTTTGATTCATTGATTATCACCCATTACTTGTTTCTCTATTCTTACCCATTATAACATAAAAAAAAGAAAGAATGGGAAAAAATTAAAACAGAACAAAATATTTAGCTCTGCTTTAACTCTAACATACATTCTTCTATCATTTCATCATACATAAATGGCGAGTCTATCATGTCTTTTGGAATATACTGAATTCCACTTCGAGCATTTTCTAATATTTCTTGCATATCCATGATGTAATAAAGCCTAGCACATCTAGCTAATACAAGAAAATAAAAAATAGAATACATAAAAGTTAAATTACTATAATCTTCTGCTAAGATTGCATGCTGAAATTTCTTTTTTAAATTCATTAACGCTTTTTGTTGTAACAATCCTGTTTTAATACTTTTCCGCATCACTTGTTGTAACTTCAGTAGCCCTTCATCAACTCCATTTGGAAATAACATCGACAAGCTTTGAATCCTTAAACAAGAAGTTCCCCAAGCAAAAATTTCATACAGTGAAATCGAAGGATAATCTTCTATCTGACCCATGATGTATTCTTGTAGCTTCCTTATTTCTTCTTTATCTTGTACTTTTCCTTCTTCTACATCCAATAATCTAGCCACACACTCTAAATAAACCCCCTCAAACATTGATACTTCATCTTCCATAACTATCCCTCATTTCTTTTGTAACTCTAACATACTTTCACGAATCATCTCATCATAATAAAACGGATTTTTTATTTCTTCTTTCGGAGAATACATAATATCAGAAGATGCATATAGAAAGATATTTCCTTGTTCTATAAAATAATACTCATGCACCGCCATTGCATTCTCAATCATATAAAGTAACGTATATAAATATGGTAACATACTGTAATCCTCTGACTTTTGACTTTCTAAAAATTCTTTTTTTAAAACATACAAATATTTTTTTTGCATCAACTCGTTTTTAAAACATTGCCAAATATTTTTACGATACTTTATGACTTCTTCTTCCCGGAAAAAGGAATCTATCATAGATTTCCCAAGAAATTCAAAATAACGCTCGAAAAACGAAACAAATTTTAAAACTTCGTGAGAATTTAACTCTTTCATATTTTTTAAAATTGCATAAAACACGGCTTCGATTACAACTGGATCTATAAGTTCTTTCGTTGCAATATCAGTGAGTAACACAACATTATCACTATAAACATGATCTTCCATTTTAGCACCTTCTAACTTGTAAGCTCGATGACTTTTCTTAAAACATCACCATATTTTTCTATAAAGGTTTCTCCATCATTTACTAAAAACTCTGTAAGTCTAATCTCTCGTTCTGTCACTTCGTTATTCACAGAAATTTCCTTGCCGAGCAGTGTTCCTTCCTCTTTTTGAAATAACTCTAAAGCATCCTTTGCATTTACAATTACAATGCCACTGACCTCACTCTCATCCATATGAAAATCCTTGTAATCACCTTCATACAAATCCACATAAACATTTGCAAATGCACGATCCCTAAAAACACTGCCATCTTCTTTTATTCTATCCATTTGAAATGGTACAACATTTACGTGTATCGCATCCGAAGCATCAATATCAAGTCCTATTTCTTCTTTAATTTCCCTTTGAAAAGCTTCTGTAACGCTTTCTCCGGCACTTAAATGGCCAGAACTTGTCGTATATAATGTTCCTCTATCCGCTCTTCGTTGAAAGAAAATATTTCCCTCTTTATCATAAAGCCAACAATGAACCGTTTTATGCCATAATCCTTTGGTATGAACCACACTTCTTTCCTCCGTTCCTAAAAAGTTGCCTTGTTCATCATAAATATCTAAATACTCCATTTCCTACATCCTCCTCCAAAAAAAGAATACTGGAAATAAAAAGAGTTGTCAATTAAAAAAGGAGAGAAACGAAAAAACACAAAAGAAAACCTAAGAGAGTGGGAAGTAAAAATGCAACACCTGTATAAAACCAGCTATTTGTTTCTTTTTTAATTGTTAAAAGAGTTGTCGCACAAGGAAAGTGACACAATAACAAAATCAAAAAACAAAGAGCCATTTGCATCGTCCAACCATGACCAATCAAAATATCTTTTAACATTCCGATAGATTCATAAGAGACCAAACTACTAGCATTTAAATAACCTTGTAGCATCACAGGAATCACAATTTCATTCGCTGGAAGTCCAAACAAGAAAGAAAGTAAGATGACCCCGTCCACTCCAAGAAAAGCTCCGAAAGGCTCGAAAATTCTAATAAGCCATCCAAAGATAGAGGTATCTCCTATAAAAATATTAGAAGCAAAATAAAGAAGAAGTCCTGCTGGAAAAGAAATCACCATGGCTCTTTTTAACACATCAAAGGCCTTATCCTTAATCGAAGATGCAATTGTCTTAAAAATTTTAGGTTTACGAAATGTTGGCAATTCTAAAAGAAACATTCCCTCATCTTTTGATTTCAAAAAATAATTCAAAATCTTTGTAACAAGCAAAGTAAGTAAAATCCCAAATAAAATGACTCCTGTTAAAATAAGGGCTGAGAAAAAACTCCCTTTGATAGTAGTATCAGGTACCAAAAACATTTCAATCACACAAATCATCGCTGGAAACCTTCCATTACAAGGCATAAAAACATTGGTAAGACTTGCTAGCACTCGCATCTTCTTACTTTCCATAATCCTTGTTCCTGTCACACCGACCGCGTTACATCCAAGTCCCATACACATAGTGAGAGACTGTTTCCCACAAGAACCACATTTCGAAAAAGGCTTATCTAACAAAAAAGCAATTCGGGGTAAAATTCCATAATCTTCTAAAAGAGAAAACAATGGAAAGAAAATAAGCATAGGTGGTGTCATCACAGATAGCACCCAATACAAAGTTCGATATCCCCCAAAAATGAAAGGCTCTAAAACATTAGTTGGCAAAAATGAGAAAAACTGATAAAGTGGCCTTTCCAAAGATTCGAAAAAGGAAAATAATAAATCAGAAGGAATATTCGAAAAATAAATAGTAAGCCATAAAATGAAAAACAAAAACACAAGAACAGTAAAAAACCATGTAAAACGATTCGTAAACAAAAAATTTAAAAACTTATCCTCTTTTTTTTCTTTCATCTCTTTTCGATCTACTACTCCATCTAATAGATTTTTAGCATAACTCTGATAACTCAAAGCAATATCCATTTTTCCAATCGAATGCTGATAATAAGAAAAAATATGACGTTCTTTGGAGGAAAATAAAACGGTTTCTTTCAAATTTCTATCCCAAAGCATGTGAATGGCGTGCCCCACCCTAAAAAGTGGATTTACTCTTTTCATCCATTCTAAATAATGAGTAATTCTACTATTATGAACGACTTCTTGAAGGATTGATTCATCATAATGATTCATCGTATCACATAATTCTTTTAACCCCTTCCTTTCTTTCACACTCATAAAAATAGTTGGAATAGAAATACGTTTTTTCAATAGTTCTTCATCAATAGAAATTTTCATTTTTTTTGCTTCATCCATCAAATTCACACATAAAATCACCTTGGATGTAACGTCCATAACTTCAAACAGAATTGCAATACTCCGTTCCAAATTAGAAGCATCACAAACAACGATGGCTACATCATATATCCCTTGAAAAACAAAATCACTGGCAACTTTTTCTTCTTCACTTTCATAAATAAGGGAATACGTCCCAGGTAAATCAACAACCTCCCATAATGTATCTTGATAAACAAAAGTTTTCTCAGCATTCTTGACAGTTTTCCCCGTCCAATTTCCTGTATGTTCATTCGCATGAGTCAGTGCATTAAATAAAGAAGACTTCCCGACATTCGGGTTTCCTATAAAACAAGCTCTTTTCCTTTTCATACTTCCACCTCGATTTCTTGAGCATCTTCCCGTCTTAAAGCAAACACGCAACTATGAATTTGATAAGCAATCGTAGAACCAAAAGGACTTTTTACTTTACAAATAATTTTCGCGTTTGGCATAGCACCTAAATGAAGGAGGCGAAATTTTTTTCTTTCATCTAAACAAATATTCTTGATGATTCCTTCTTCATTTTCCTTTAACTCACTGCACTTTTTCTTCATAACACACCTCTTCAAAGTAGTATATGTGAAGTATGAAAAACTGCCCTACTTCATAAAATAATAAAAAGGAAGATGCCTATGTTTCCACCACATCTTGATCCTCAAACTTATGCTCTTTCAGCAACCATTGTAGGAGCTCTAATCGCCCCAGATTTAACAATCAACGAAGCAAACTCCATCGGAAACTGGCTTGTCTTAGTTGGCGATTATCTTCTTGCCTTTGCAGGCCAAAAAGCTTTAATCCAAAGCCGGCAAAATAACAATCAAAATTTAAATAATCAAATCAATGCTATTATCTCTGCATTACAAAAAATGCAAGAAGAACTAGAAAAACTAAAAAAAGAAAAGTCACAATAACTTTTCCCACGAAACTAAACTTTCAAAAGTCCCCGAAGAATAAGGCCCTACCTGATAAGGCGGAAAGAAAAATAAAATTCCTTCTTCGGTAAAAATAAAATGTTGAAAATTTTCTAAAACAGGCTCTGTCCCACTCATTAAAAAGTCCGTCTGGATAATTTTAGGATTCATAAGCAAATCCCCTCGAACATTTTTACTAATCACTTCCAAATCATAATCCGATAAATCCAAAACTTTTCCTTCTAAAGTATCATAAACAATCGTAAAAAAGGAAGTATTCGGATGCGCTCCACCAGTATAGGTAGAAATAACAAAGCAATAAGAGATATACTCCTCATATAAAGTTCTTTGATAAGTAATATCTAAAGTATAGACTTTATCCATAGGATGATTCGTCCTTACAACATCCAAAAAGTTTTCTCGAATTTCCCCTATTTTACTATCCAAAAGTCCACTTAATCGTTCGTTCCCCTCCCTCGGCATATCAATAGAAATTTTATGTTTTGCTTCTTTTTCTATGATTAAAGTCTTTTCTTTACTAATCGCAAGAGTGACACAACAAACAGAAAAAACTAAACAACATAGTACAACAAAAAACAGAAAATAATATTTGAATTTCATACTAAAATGTATGCAGAAAAAAAGAAAATACTACTTCTTCTCTTTCGTATTTTCTTTTCTATTTTTCGCTTTCGTTACTTTTGCTTTCACAACTTTTTCTTTTTTCTCTTTTTTTAGTTCTTTTGGTTTAACTTCCATTTCACTTTCCATGACTTTTTGCTCTTCTGCTATTTGATCTTTCTGCGTTTCACCAATATAAACCACTTTTGTATTTGCTACCATATCATGAAGTCCTCTACCATCTCTTCTGACAATTACCATAAATAAACTAATGTAAAGAATAATATATCCTACTAAGTTAACATTTTGATAAACCGCGTAAAAATTATCCACACTCATAATATGTACGATACATTGTAACGCAATGGAAATCAAAACATTGTTTAAAACAATACAACGAAGCAAATAATTTACAATAGAAAGTGGTTTATCCTTAATTCCAACAATTCGTAATTGAAACAATCGTTTTCCTAACGTCTGCCCCTTTAAGAAATATGGTAATACCCCAAAATATAAGAGAACTACGACAATATCAATGATAACATAATATACATTTAAACGATATAACTCATAAGTAATGGGAATACCAGCCTCCGTATATTCTTCCTCACTAATTTCTTCTTTTGAATACTGTTCATATACATTAACAAGTTCATTATATTTCTCTGAATATTGCATCCTATTTGGGTTTAATATAGGCAAATAAGATAATAATGTAACCAATGTTGACACGATTAAAATATCAAAAACATAGGCACCTAATCTTTTAAATAATGTTCCAGTCAAATTAAATTCTCCTTCCATAACAACAATGAGATTATAACATAGTTATTCTTATTTGTAAAATCGAAAAAAGAGAGCTCACTAAGAAGCCCTCTAAAACATTACTTTAAATTTGCAATTAAATCATCTTTCTTCATAGAAGAATAACCTTTAACACCTTGTTCCTTTGCAATTGCTTTTAATTCTGCTAAAGTCATCTTACTATAATCTTTTGCTTCACTCTTAGAAGCTTTTTCATCTTTTTTTACTTCTTCTTTTACTTCCACTTTCTCTTCTTTTTTACTAGTTTCTTTCACTTCACTTTTTTTGCCACCAAGAAGCGCTTTTTTAGAAACTTCCACTAATTCAGAGAAAGCCTTTGGATTATCAATTGCAAGTTCTGAAAGCATCTTACGATTAATTTCTATTCCAGCAATAGATAAACCATTCATGAATCTAGAATAACTAATGTCATTTTCACGACAAGCTGCATTAATACGAGTAATCCATAATTTTCTGAAATCTCTCTTTTTTTGTCTTCTATCTCTATAAGCATAAGCTCCACTATGGAAAACTTGTTCTTGTGCAGTCTTATATAATCTATGTTTGCTACCAAAGTAACCTTTTGCTTGTTTTAAAACTTTTCTTCTTCTGGTCTTAGATACAGACCCACCTTTAACTCTTGCCATAATTCACCTCACTAGATAACAGATTTAATTCTGCTAGCTTCTCCTTTACTTAAAGTTCCTTTATTACGTCTTTGACGAATTTGTTTTGCACTATCTTTACTTGTTTTATGGTTTCCTCCACTCACTTTGTAAGTTAAGTCCCCATTCTTTTTCTTTTTGAAAACTTTACTACTTGCTTTATGAGTTTTCATCTTTGGTCCTTTTGCCATACCACTATCCTTCTTTCTTATTTCTATTTTTTTGGTGCTAAAATTACGAACATATTACGACCATCCTGTTTAATAGGAGTTTCAATCGTACTAACTTCGTTCAATTTTTCTGCAAATTTTTTTAAAACTTCCCGACCTAATTCTGGATGAGCCATTTGTCTTCCTTTAAAGCGAATAAATCCCCGAATTTTATGACCTTTCTCTAAATAATCTTGAGCATTCTTCACTCTTGTTTCAAAGTCATGAATATCAATATTTGGAGAAAGACGATACTCCTTCATTTCCTTATTCGTTTCTCTTTGCTTCTTCATCGCATCTTTTGCTTTCTTTTTCTTTTCATAACGATATTTGTTATAATCCATAATCTTGCCAACAGCAGGAGTAGAATTTCCACTCATTAAGACAAGATCAAGTCCAGCAAAATTTGCAATTGTCTTTGCATCCTCTAAAGACTTAATTCCCATTTGTTCTCCATTAGGTCCGATTACCAACAGCTCCGCAACGCGAATTTCATCATTAATTGGTAATTCATCAGTTTTCTTTGCTATATTAACGCACCTCCATACAATGAAAAAGGTAGACCTAAAATCCACCTACTCTCTGAAATTAAAAAATATAAGTTTTTAAATCAAAGCTTTAACCTAGTACTATTTGCACTCAGGTGAACGATGGATTCGTTTCTTTCTTTTTCTATAACGATATTCATTCTACAAGATTTTTATGTGTCTGTCAAGTGTTTTTTTGTTTTTTTTAATTCATAAAATATCAGAAAACTTATTGCTGTTTGTGGTTTATTATTATATAATAATTAAGAACTATTTGATTGTTAGGTGTTTTTCCCTCAGTCCTAAAACAATATCTTTAATTTTAAATTTATTTTAGGAGGAGGTGGTCCTATGAAGAAAGGGTTTATAGATGGACTACTTGATAGTCTTGATTGTACTCTTAGTAGTACTTTCCAAAATCTATCCTTCAAAGAAAGACTAATAAAAAAAAAGAGCACCTACTCATCGCTGAATAGGTGTTCTCTAACCAAAACCATTTAGGACTAGAGAACATCTAACATGCAAAAATCAGATAGTTCTTTTTATGTCCCATAAGTATAATATGAATAAAACAACCCATATTATACTTTTCCAATATAGAAAGAACAAGTTCTTTCTAAACACATTATACCACAAAATAATATTTAATACAATTACTCAACTATATTTTTCCAAAGTCCATGTAAATTACAATAAGCGTATACAGTAGCCGGTTCATAAGGCATAATCACTTGAGCTTCATCACCAGGTTGAAAGAAAAACTCTCGAATTCCTTTTTCTGTTTGCACTAAAATCCATTCAATATAATGTTCAGGTTCCATTACATGATGAACCGTAATAATCATTGTTTCATCTTCCACATGAATATCAGGTATGTGTTTTTCATGACTCGCGTCTACAGAGTCTGGAACAACAACGCTCATTTCCTCACCACAGCAGATAAATTGGCTATTGTGTGGATTTTCAATCTCCTTCACAAATGCTCCACATTTCATACACTTTTTAAATACGATTTCCTTCATACTACATCTCCCTACTTTCCTTATATTTCTTACAAGTTTCGTCCAAATCTTGTAATAATCCATCAATATCTTCTTTATTTGGTGTCCTGACACCACTTGCCATTTTATGACCTCCACCATGATACTTCATCGCGACTTCATTGATAACTGGTCCTTTACTTCTAATATTTACTTTATAGACTTCATTTTTCGCGTCATAAGTAACAAATGTCCATACATAAATACCTTTCATAAAATTAAAATCATTAATCATATTCGATGGCGTGGCACTATCCACATGGTACTCTTTTAAAATATCATCAGAAATCTCAATATAAGCAAAACCATTTTCTGTCACAGTCAAATGAGTCGCTATATAACCATGAAACCGAATTTCTTCTATTGGTCTTTCATAAAGCTTCTCGTACAAAGACACAAATGGCAAATTAGTCCTACGAATCAAATCGGTAACAATTTGAAACGTATCAACACTTGTATATGATAACAAGAAGCGATCACTATCAGAGACAATTCCTAAAAACAAATTGCTCGCCACTTTCTGTGAAATTTCATAATGACTTTTTAACAGGAGCAAGGCAATCATCTGACAAGTACTAGATGCGGTCTCGCAAATCCATTCTACCCCACCAAAATCTTCTTCAAATGGATGATGATCGATTTTAATTACTTCAGAAAACTTTAGACCCTCTACTCCATCAACACGATAGAAATTAGGAACGTCTAAAGTAATTAAAAGAGGTTTTGACAAAGTCGTAACATCAATTTTATCCAAATCTCCATATTTACGAAATTTAGAAACGCCTGTCCCAATTGCATAAACTTTCTTAGACGGGAAATTCTCACGAATTGCATCTCGCAATGCAAGTTCACTACAAATTGCATCGGGATCAGGTCCAAAGTGTCTTGCTATCACAATGGTTTCATAACGTTTAATTTTCTTTAATATTTTCTTGATGATGTCACCCTTCATAAAAACCTCGCATTCTTTTATTTTTCTACATACTGATAAGTATCACGCGCTATCATAACTTCTTCATCTGTTGGTACAACATATACCGGAATCGTTGAATTATCAGTTGTAATTCTTCCTTCATGAATATCATGATAACTAGCTATTTTTTCATTAAATTCCCTGTCTAATTCTACTCCTAAAAATTGTAAACGGTCTACAATCCAACTACGTTCAAAAGCGCCATTTTCAAGTACTCCTGCTGTAAATACAATCGCGTCACAACCTTCAAGTTCAAAATAATATTGGGCGATAAAATTTACAATCCTCTTAATAAAGATAGTAAGAGTTAATGTACAAGTAGGATCTCCTTCTTTCACTTTATCATAAATATCTCGCATATCACTATACTGTCCACTTAAAGCTAAAACACCACTTTCTTTATTCAAAATATGATTCATTTCTTGTGGACTAATATTTAATTTTTCCATCACATATGGCAAGATAGACGGATCAATGTCTCCGCAACGTGTTCCCATAACAAGACCAGCTGTTGGCGTAAATCCCATCGAAGTATTTACACACTTACCATTTTTAACAGCCGAAACACTACAACCTGACCCAACATGACAAATAATAAGTTTTAAATCATCACGTCCTAGTTTTTTCGCCATATATTCTGCAATATATTTATGACTAGTTCCATGAGCTCCATAACGTCTTACATGCAAATCTGTATACCAATTTCTTGGCAAAGCATACAAATAATTTTCTTCTGGCATCGTTTGATGGAACGCTGTATCAAAGACAACAACCTCTGTCGCATCAGGAACCACTTCCTTCGCAGCCTTAATACCTAAAACAGCAGCTGGATTATGTAAAGGTGCTAAACTAGATAAAGAATCGATATCTTCAACCACTTCATCCGTTGCAATGACACTCTTATCATAATGATCGGCTCCTTGCACCACTCTGTGTCCAATCCCTTTAATCTCATCTAAAGATTCCACAATATGATGTTCTAGTAATTCTTGAATTAAATATTCAAAAGCCACCGTATGACTTGGCAAATCCACATCTTTACGAATCTTTTCTCCATTGAGCTTAATCGTATAAAAACTACCATGAATTCCGATTCTTTCAAAATACCCACTAATTAACTTCTTTTCTTCTGGCATTTCATATGCAGTAAACTTCAAAGAAGAACTACCAGCATTTACTGATAATATTTTCATAATTTTTCAACTCCTGATACTATTATAGAACAAAAAAAGAGAATTTACCATCTCTTTTCCATTTTTCTTAACATCCATCATTAAAAAGTAAGAAGATATTTTAGCTTTCTTCTATAAACACTCTGGACCTGTCTGAGGCTCCAAAAACACGATTTTCTCTTCTTTATTGGAAGAAAAATCTCTCTCTCTTGTCTTTAACTTTTGAATCATAGACACATTTTTTGGTTTTTGCATAATTCTTCACCCATTTCTAGTATGTATAATTTTTAAAATTTCATTCATACTAACAATGGTGATAATATGGAAAGACCAGAATATTTTAATCAAAGAATTGACTGTGATGTAGAAAACTGCAAATACTACGATGCATATAACAATAAGTGTGCTCTAGGACGCATCTCAGTCAGTGAAAAAAATGCAATTTGCATGAATTACGAAAAAAAGGAATTAGAATAATGAAAACTAATTCCTTTTTCTTATAAATATTCCGAATAATCTGATTGTTCTTTTGATAAAGACACTACTTCTTCATTTTTAATGGCTTCCAAAATTAATTCTTCATATGGAATCAGTGCTTCATACTCTACACACTTCTCATGCTCGGGATTAATCACTGGATGGGTTGGCACGAAAATCGTACAACAATCTTCATAAGGTAAAATACTCGTTACATAAGTACCAATTTTATGAGCTAAATCCATAATCTCTAATTTATCAAAACATGCAACTGGGCGAATCACTGGAATCTTAACTACTTCATTAATCACACTCATACTTGATAACGTCTGACTAGCAACTTGTCCAATGCTCTCGCCATTTACTAAAATCTTACAACGATTTTGATGAGCAATTTTCTCGGCAATCCGATACATCATCCGTCTCATAATCGTTACCATATAATCATGAGGAATACTTTTATAAATTGCTTCTTGAATTTGCGTAAACGGAATAACATGAACTTTTACTTCACTTCCATATTCTCCTAAAATCTCTGCTAAACGAAGAACCTTATTTTTTGCTTCCACACTCGTATGAGGAGGACTTTCAAAATAAATAGCCTCCAACTTTACACCACGTTTCATCGTTAGATATCCTGCCACCGGACTATCAATTCCCCCAGATAACATCAAAAGTCCTTTTCCAAGAGTTCCCACAGGATACCCACCAAGACCCACGTACCTCTCAAAATAAATGTAAGCACGATCTCGCCGAATCTCTATAAAAAAAGTAACTTCTGGATGATGAACATCCACTATAATACCTTCCTTATTTTTTAAAATCACTCCACCTAAATATTTACTAATTTCTAAACTAGTCATCGGATAATCTTTATAACTTCTTTTCGTCTCTACTTTAAAAGTATGAAACTCACTCTCTTTTATAATCTCTATCAAAGCATTAGAAATCGTTTCCATATTATGATTTTCTAGTTCATATCCAACTTCTATCTCATGAATTCCGAATACTTTCTGTAGCTCTTTTAACACATCATGAAAATCACTTTCATGTGTTTTTACAAACATTCTTCCCTTATCAAAAGAAATCTCTGCTTGATACTTCGAAAGTTTCTTAGAAATATTATCTTTCAGTGTTCTTAAAAACATTCCAATATTATCTTTTTTCGTATTTAACTCAGCATATTTGATAATGAATAATTTTTTCATAATACGCCCCTTTCACGTCCTATACTATAACAAAAAAATATTTTTTTGACAACGCAAAAAGAGAACTCCTATTCTCTCTTTAACAAACTTAATTTTTCATAAACCAACTTAAAGCAAGCTAAAAATTTATTGATTTCATCCGTAGTAGTAAGATGAGAAAGGCTAATGCGTAACGTACTACTAGCTCTTTTTTTATCATCATACAAAGCCATGACAGAAGTAGACACTTCACCACTCGCACAAGCGGTATTTGTACTCACATAAATTTCATATTCTTCTAGGGCATGCAAAAACGTTTCAGCCTTAATATCTTTGAAAGAAATATTTAAAATATGAGGAATACAAATCTTAGAATGATTAATAATAACACCATCATACTTTTTTAAATCATTAACGATTTTATCATTAAGTCTCCGAACAAAATTTTCTCTTTTATCCAAGTCCGTTGTAGCAAGTCGAATTGCTTTTGCAAAAGCAACGATCAAAGGAAGTGGTGGTGTTCCAGGATTTAACAGATTCGTGTGCCCACTACCATATAAAATAGGACTAAACTTCACACGACTATTTTTATAAAAAAGTCCTATTCCCTTAGGTCCATATATTTTATGAGCCGTAGCACTTGCCATATCGACATCATGAAAATTCACGGGAATCTTTCCTAAAGCTTGAGTCATATCACTATGTAAATAAGTATAAGGATTTTCCTTTTTGATAATTTGTCTGATCATTTTAAGAGGTTGCCTTACCCCCGTCTCACTATTGACAGCACAAATGCTAACCAAAATTGTATCTGATCGCATCTTTTTCTTCAAATCGTCAAACAAAACTAATCCATCCTCGTCATTATCAACATAACTAATTTCAAATCCTAAATTTTCCAAATAATTACAAATAGCATAAATAGAAGGATGCTCTAGTTTTGAAACAATGATATGATTGCCTTGTTTCATATTCGCAAGACAGGTACCAACAAGAGCCAAATTATTAGACATCGTTGCCCCACTTGTAAAAGTGATTTCACTTTCTAACACATTAAAAATATCACTAATTTGCTTTAATGCACTATTCATAAGAGCTTTCGACTTCACCCCTAAACTATGAATAGAATTGGGATTCCCTGGAAAATCTTTCGTAGCCCTTATATAAGACTCTAACACATCATAATTCACTGGTGTTGTCGCACTATAATCTAAATAAATCATTCTTTTTCACTTCCTAACAAAATACTCTCAATCTGATTCCAATCATAGACTCTTCTGATACCAAGGGATTCTAATTCTTCAAAAGTAAACTTCTGATTATGAGGCTGATCCAGTAATAATTTAATTTCACCATAGCCCTTTAAATTAGCAACTTTATCATCAATCTTAATCTCACACATCACAATATCTTTACTACCCGTAAGAACGATCTTTTTTGGATCAATATAAGGCATGTTTTCAATAATCCATTGATACTTATACTGAGCCATAACAGCACTTTCCACAACTCTTCTTTTGTCAACAAAAGCCGTCGTAATATAAATATCATAATGATGTGATAACGATTCAATCACTCTTAGAGAATCTGGAATAATCTTAGCTTCCTTATAAATATTCACATTTTTATAAAAATAATCCAAAAAACGTTCCTTTTCTTCCGGTTCCATGACATTTTCTACATAATAATCTTCAATCTCATCCTCTTTATAATTTGTATTCAAATAACGATTCACAGCTTCTAAATACCCACCCGTGCAAATCGTCTCATCCAAATCTATCATGATTCTTTTCATCGATGCACTCCTTCTAATTCTGATACTCATCCATTAATTTCTTATAGATACCAGGTTCAATCACATTAATCGCATGAATAGCACTTTCTAAAGACACTTTAAAGTTTCCTCGATAAAACGCCTTTTCCGCTTTCATAAGCCCAATTTCCACTTCCTGATTAATTGATCGATAACGATTTCCATACACAATGGCAGTCTCTGCCATCTTTGCAGTTTTAATCGTTTCCTTCGTTGTATTATAAAGCTTCAATACCAAGTCTCTAGCTGTATCTACTCTTGTATTTAATACTTTAATAGAAATAGGTGTTTTTTCAAGCTCTATCACCATATTTGCTATAGCCTCTGTTGCTTCGGCAAGTTCTACAAAATAATGATCAGGAATGACTGGCAACTTAAATGTTTTCATCTGCATCTTTGCTTGATTTAAAATACCTTTCATTTCATCCAATTGTTCTCGTGCTCGAAGTTCATCTTCTTTTAAACTACCTAAAGTACGTAAGGCAACATCTAATTTTTCTTCTGTTTTTAAAACTTTTACATTTAATAATTCCATTTGTTTTCCTAAATGAGAATAACTTACTTCATGTGCTCGACCACTCTCAACAATATCGTCGTATTCTCCTCGTTCTGATGCAAGTTCTTCTTTAATTTTAAAAACAATTTCCACATCTTCATCATTCAAATCATAACTATACTTAATATCTTTTAATTTTTTAAGTAACGTATCATTTATCTTAGTAAGCTTAGTAATTTTAACCAAAACTGTCCGAATATAATCACTATAAATTTTTTTTGAAATCTTTTCTTTATCAAATTCATTATAAATAGAATCAAAATAATCTAACATCGTTTTTAACTCAAACAAAGAATCCTCAATATTTAACACATTAAGTCTTTGAAAAATATCCGTAATCTTTTTACTAGACTCTGTAATATTATAAGGAATATTCAAATAGTCTAAGTTATAACCATCACTTTCCATTTTTTTAGAAATATTACCAATATCCGTAATCTTTTTTGGAATAATATTTTTTCCAAGCATAATAATACTTGGTGCTTCTTCAATTACAAGTTTCAGATTACCAATCAAATCATCCAAAGCCTTCACAATCTTACCCACTTCTTGATAAGACTTATTTTCCATTGCCACTTCAAAAGCACTAAAAAGCTTATCCACTCTTTCAAACTGCAATTCCAAAGGCTGACTTACTACCGTATATTCTTTTTTATCTTTCTGATATTTACTTAAAATTTCACGATAACTTGTTTTTAACTTCGTAATCGTTTCACGATTTCTTTCTTCACTTAAAGTAATCTCTTTAATTTCCTCTAACAAAAAATTAGCCTTCGTATTTACAAAATAAATATCAAGTTCAATTTCTGGAATCTTTTTCGCAAGTTCTTTATATTTTTTCTCTTCATACAAATCTTCTGCCTCAATTAAAGAATCCGTAATTCTAGCGACATCTTCATTCTTTAAAGATTCATAACGTTCACGCCATTTCGTTAAAGTATCTTTCATATTCGAATTATCAATTAAAGGTTCTACTTTTTTAAGTTCTGCAATAAGAGTAGCCGAGATAATTAAGTTTTTATGTTTTTCTAGTTCATCCAACTCTCGTCGGTAATTCTTCTTATCACGATTATTTAAAGCATTTAGTATAACTATGATAACTACTACCGTTATGATGTAGTATAGAATTCCTAAAATAATAATAAGTTCAACACTCATCGGTATCCTCCTACTCTCTATATATTATATTGTATCATATTTTGTCACATTTAAAAGAAAATTTTAAAAAAATTGTAGAAAAAGAAAAAAGACTTTTAACAGCCTTCATTACACATTCCAATACTCATGCTATCAATAAGTTCTCGATAAACTTCTTTTAATTCTTCTACTTCCACGTCTGTTAGACTATCATATCCACTTTCTTGAGAGTCTACACTCCCTACATGAATTCCAGTAACCTCACCATTTACAACAGCAATCACGGTTGGTGCATAAATTCGCTTCTCACCAGTTGAAACTTCTTCCCCATCTTTTCCAGTTAAAACATAATCCTCTAAAGACTCATCTAAAGCATCTAATAATTTATAATAGTTCGTGGTCCCCTCTCGTGTAGTAACTACTTTATTATTTTCGTCTAACTCTAAAACACTGCGAATATCTTCAATATCTAAGTATTTAATTTCACCAATATTTTTTTCTTCTGCTACACCTTCTAAAACAGGTAAAATACTACGACACCACGGACAACTAGCATATCCAAAATATAAAAGAGTTGTATTATTGTTTTCAAATACAGAAAGTGCTTCCTCTTCCGTAATATATACAAAACGGTTATCCTCGCCTAGGTTTACTGTTGGATAAGTTCGATTATTATTTTCATTCACTTGATCATTTAATAAAGAATATTCCTCTTGAATTTTTTGAGCATCTGTAAGTTCTACATGTTCTACTTCTTCTTCTTGAAAAGCAAAATACCCGCAAGTAATAGCAATACAAACAATCACAAATATCAAAGCGATAAAAACAATATTTTCTTTCTTCACATCATACACTTCTTTCTTAAAACATTATAACAGATTCAAGGAAAAAGGCAAAGAAAAAAGAGAAACATCAAAATAATTTTTTCCAAACAAAATTTTTATAAACTTAAAACATATGGGAGTTCCTTTGTGCCAGAACCCGATGTGATTTTAATATTTGAACTAAGATATGTAACAGGTACTACTGCCATATCTGTTTTAGAAACTGATCCTA
>DVHP01000022.1 GCA_018711945.1 Candidatus Ventrenecus avicola | reverse complement strand
CCTAAAAGAAAGCCACGTACTTTAAGTGCGTGGTAGTTTACATGATTGGAATAAAAACCAGTGACAATATCTACTTTTTAGGAGACTCTTTATTTAGTGAAGAAACGATGCAGAAATATCACATATCTTTCCTTTATAATGTTAAAGAATTTCTAAATTCACTAGACCGCTTATCCACATTAGAAGGCCGTTTTTACATCCCATCTCATACCGAAGGAACTTCAAATATAAAAGACTTAATTACCTTAAATCGTAACAAAGTACAAGAGATATGCCAAAGTATTTACAATATCTGTCAAGAAGAAAAAACTTGGGAAGAAATATTGACAGAACTGTTTAAACATTATCATCTTATAATGAACATAACCCAATACGTCCTAATTGGTAGTACCCTAAAAGCATATTTATCCTATCTCTATGAGAAAGAAAAACTAATCTTTACAATAAAAGATAATAAAGTATTATGGCATCAAAAAAAGTAAAAAGGAGAAACAATGACTATCGAAGATTTATTAAAAAGAAATGAGCTAGACGAAGAAAAACTTTTAGAGTATGGTTTTCAAAGAAAAGATAAGGACTTACTTTATCAAACAAAAATCTTAAACGATACCTTTCATCTTACAATAAATATAACAAAGAATAAACAAGTAAAAATGAGGGGCATGGATTTAGAAACAAACTACGAATATACTTTAGAACGAATAGAAAACCAAACAGGATCCTTTGTCTCTTCGCTAAAAAAAGAAATAGAAAGTATCGTGACGGATATCGTAGAAAAATGTGCCAAATCAAATAAATTTCTAACAGATCAAGCGAATCGTCTAGCAGCAAAAATAGAAGAAAAATACCAATCTGTTCCTGAATTTTTATGGCAAAAGTATCCTGGTTATGCAATTTTTAGAAATAAAGAAAATAACAAATGGTATGCAGCAATCATGAATATTATAAAAGAAAAATTAGACGAAGGATCTTATGAAGTAGAAATTATTGATGTAAAACTAACTCCAGAAAAAATACAATCTATTTTAACGAGAAAAGGATTTTATGAAGCTTATCATATGAATAAAAAATCATGGATTACCATTTTATTAGACGACACCATAAGTGACGAAGAAATCATGAGTTATGTACAAGAAAGCTATGAATTAACAAAAAAGAAAAAATAGAAAGGAAAAAAAGATGAAAATAATATTTGATAGAAAAAAACATCAAGCCTGTGCTTTAGAGGAAGATAGGGTAATAGGAATTTGCGAATTTACCATCGAAAAAGATACTTGGAATATAATACATACAGAAGTAAACGAGAGTTTTCAAGGACAAGGAATTGCTAAAGAATTAGTGTTGGAAGTAATAAAAAATGCTAAAAAAGAAGAAAAAAAAGTAATCGCTGACTGCTCCTATGCTAAAAAGATATTAGAACAAAAATCAATAGAATAATCCTTGACTTAAAGGTAACTTTAGATAGTATGATAATATTAGAAAACGAGGAAGTTATGAAAAAAATTTGGATCATACTAGGAATATTATTTGTCTTAGGAGGAGTACTATTGCTATTCTTTTCCTTTGAAGAAAAAGAAATTATTTTAAGGCAGGAAGAAAACCTGGTAGAAAGCGAGGAAGGAAAGATGGAAAAGAATTTATCATTACAAGTAAACGGAAAGACTTTTAAAATCACATTAGAAGAAAATGAAACAACAGAAGCACTTACAAAGGTTTTACCATTAAAAATTATCATGAATGAACTAAATGGCAATGAAAAGTATTATTATTTAGATACGATGCTACCTTCAAATCCTATAAGAGTAGAAAAAATTGAGTCTGGGGATATCATGTTATATGGTGATAATTGCTTAGTTCTTTTTTATGAGGATTTTAAAACAACATACTCCTATACAAGAATTGGAAAAATAGAAAATACCGAAGGATTAAAAGAAGCGCTTGGCTCAGGTAATGTTGAAATGGAAATAAATTAGGATTATAATAAAAATGGAAAGTAGGGATGAGATGAAAAAACAAATTAACACTACAGAAGCAATTTTTCCAATGCCAGTATTAATGATTGCAACGTATAATGAAGACAGTACAGTAGATGTCATGAATGCTGCCTGGGGAATGATGTTAGAAAGAGATAGAATTGTTTTAAACTTAACAGAAACTCATAAAACTGTAAAAAACATCAAAGAAAGAAAAGCGTTCACAGTAAGTCTTGCTGATGCAAGCCACGTGAAAGAAGCCGACTATTTTGGCATGGTTTCAGGAAATAATACTAAAGATAAATTTGAAAAAAGTGGTCTTACTGCAACCAAATCGGATATAGTCGATGCTCCAATCATCAATGAATTTCCAATTTGTATGGAATGCGAATTTATCGAGTATCAAGATGAGGAATATGGCTGTGGTGTAATCGGAAAAATTATCCGAGTAACAGCCGAAGAAAGCATTTTAAAAGACGGTAACGTAGAAATTTCCTTATTAAATGCCATCGCGTTTGATCCATATACACACGGTTATTATGCCATAGGTTCACGTGTTGGTGAAGCATTTAAAGATGGTTTAGAATTAAAAAAATAAGTGGAAAGAAGATCTAAAAAATCTTTCTTTTTTTTAACAATTAATTTTTAAAAAGTTATTTGTTGTAATCACTTTGCATGTTATAATAGGAATAAGAATTGGAGGAGTATTTATGTGGATTTATATTGTAATTGCTATTGCTATTATGATACTGATTTATGTACTTATTATTTATAATAAATTCATCACTTTAACAAATAAAGTAAAGGAAGCATTTGCAACAATGGATGTCTATTTGAAAAAAAGATGGGATTTAATCCCAAACTTAGTCGAAACGGTAAAAGGATATGCTCATCATGAACAAGAAACATTAAAAAGTGTTACCACCTTAAGAAATCATACTTATGATACTATGTCCAATGACGAAAAGCTACAAACCAACGAAGAATTAAATGGAGAAATAAAAAAAATCATGTTTTTAGCAGAAAGCTATCCAGACTTAAAAGCCAGTGAAAACTTTAAAGACTTAAGGAAAGAACTAACCCAAGTAGAAAACGATATTGCAAATTCTAGAAAATACTACAACGCGGTCGTTCGCATGTATAACAACAAAGTAGAACAGTTTCCAAGTAATATCTTTGCTAAACTCTTTGGCTATAAACCAAAAAAAATGTTTGAAATCGCGGCCGAAGAACGGGAAAATATCAAAGTGAATTTATAAAGGAGGAAGTCATGGCAAAAAGAAAAAAGAAAATTTTATTGCTTTTTCTTACATTATTAACTTTATTCAGTGTGAGAGTAAATGCTTTAGAAAATACATATACACCAAGTGAGTTAAGTCGTTATGACTCGTATGAATATGTGATTGATGCCTATGATGTGAATATTGTTGTCAACGAAAACAACACCCTAGATATTACCGAGACAATTACTGCGAACTTTAATACAGCAAAACATGGAATTATTAGAAGAATCCCCCTTCAAAATACAGTGGACAGATTAGATGGAACAGTAGAAAAAAATCGGGCTCAACTAACAAATCTGACCGTAGATAGTCCATACACTATGACAACATCAAATGGAAACTATGTTATCCAAATAGGAGATGCAAATCGTACTATTAAGGGTGAGAAAACGTATGTAATAAAATACACTTATAATTTAGGAAAAGACAAAAACAATTCTTATGATGAATTATACTATAATATTATTGGCTCCGATTGGGATACAGTGATCGGCAATGTGACTTTTACAGTAAAAATGCCCAAAGAGTTTGATGCGACAAAGCTAGGATTTTCGAGTGGAAAGGTAGGTTCCATTCGAAATGAAAACGTAGAATATACAGTGGATAACTTAACTATCACAGGTTCATATCATGGAATTTTAAACAGTGGAGAAGCCTTAACCGTAAGATGTGAACTAGAAAATGGCTATTTTGTAAATGCAAAACTGAATGTAAATCCGACAACCTATTTGATGTTTGCTATTCCATTAATTTCTCTGATCATTGCTGGGATTTTATGGTTTTTGAAAGGTCGCGATGAAACACCAGTAGAAACAGTAGAATTTTATCCACCAGAAGGATTTAATAGCTTAGAAATCGGTTACCTATATAAAGGAAAAGCAGACAAAAAAGATGTGACTTCCTTATTAGTATATTTAGCAAACAAAGGATATATTAAAATATCAGAAATTGAAGAACATGCTTTATTTTCAAAATCAACAAGCTTTAAAATCACCAAACTAAAAGATTATGATGGTACAAATTCTAACGAGCGTATATTTATGGAAGGACTATTTTTATTAAAAGATGAAGTAACAAAAGAAGACTTACAAAATCGTTTTTACACAACGATGAATGAAATTCTTCGTAACACGAATAATAAAGAAAATAAAAATCAGATTTTCGAAAAAAATACCTATATAAAGCCAATTATGATAATTTTGATGATTGTGACTATCATAGCAACTGTTGCTGCTCCAACTCTAGAATATGGTAATATAAGTACTTTAGTATTCACCCTTTTCCTATGTGGGTTCTATTTAATGTTTTATTTAGCTGGAATATTTGCAATTCCTTCGTTAGGCGTGAAAATTTTTTGGATAGGCTTTACCTTTATCCATTCATTCATGTTCTTTCAAGGGTTACCTATTGCCACTGCCATGAAAAATGATGTGATCTTCTTAGTAGGAGTACTAATTGGAATAATCTCTTTAATAGGATTAATAGCTATCTTTAAGATAATCCCAAAACGTACAAAGTATGGTACAGAGATACTTGGGAAAATCAAAGGCTTCAAAAATTTCTTAGAAACAGCTGAAAAAGAAAGACTAGAAGCCCTTGTGATGGAACATCCTACTTACTTCTATGACATTTTACCTTACACATATGTTTTAGGAATTTCTGATAAATGGATAAAAAAATTCGAGAGCATCGCGACAGAGCCACCAACTTGGTATGATTCCTCAAGTGCCTTTGATATGGTAGTATTTACAAGTTTTATGAATACTACCATGACCTCAGCTACCCATGCAATGACCCAAAGCCCTTCTAGTGGTGGTGGCTATGGCGGTAGTTCTGGCGGCGGCTCATCCGGCGGTGGAAGTGGTGGAGGCGGCGGCTCTTCCTGGTAAAACAATAAAAGAAAGGCGTGATTTTAATGACATTAGAAGACAAATTATGGCAACTAACAGTGGATGATATAAAGTATTACTTAAAATTAGCTGGCATAGGAGTCAAAGGAATAAAACGGGATAATATTAACCAACTATTAACTTTTTTAGAAGATAAAAGTTGGGTGAAAAAAGTATTTGATGAACTACCAGATTACGACAAAGAGATGATAAGATGTTATATAGAACAAAATTATCATCCAAGCCACGAGGATATTAGAAGAATTGTAGAAAAATATCAGCCTTCCCATATCAATTTCTTTAGTACTGATATTTTTGCAAATGATTCCAAGGCTAATCTCTTTTTTATAGGTGGAGATCTTTTAGAAGAAATAAAAGAAGAATTACAAAAACTAGTGCCGCCTTTAGAAATGAAGATTACAAAAGTCGATGAATCTGAAGCAAAATATTTTGAATTTACTATTCAAGATCGAGAAAAAAGAACGAGCGATTTTGATGGCTTCTTAAAATACTTTAATACACATAAAGTCCAAGCTACTAAAGCCAAAAAACTTTTGTCAAAAAAAGACTTACTTAAAATAAAAGAAAAACTAAATTATTCAGATTTTCTAGAAAGAGGCGACGATTTTTCAGAATTATCAACTATTTTAGATACAAATGTATCTAAAGGTATTATGTCCTTATTAGAAAACGCCGAACTAATAAAATTAAAAAATGGAATATTCGAACTAAATCAAAAAGTGGTAGAAAAATACCAAATGTATCATCGCGTTGAAAAGGTAAGATTTTTATTACAAAATTATCTTGATGAAAATAAAACAATGATTAATGAATGTGATTCTATTAAAGAAAATAATTTTATATTTTATGAAAAGTCTCCTAAATTTGGCAAAATAAGAAAAAAAATATTAGAGTATTTAAAGCAATGTCCAACTAAGACATGGTTAGTCATGGATGATTTTAAAAAATGGCTTCGAATCCAAGAATATCGTTTTTTAAGAGATGAATTAACATCAGCCCTTGTAAAAGATAAATACTACAATGATTATTATGAAGCAAGTTTTGAACAATTAGAAACAAGATTTCTTGATCGAATGTTTATAGAGTACTTAGCCACATTAGGTATCGTAGATGTCGCATGTTTAATTGATATAGACGATTATGACGAAGAATTTGTCTTTGTAAAGCTTTTCAAAATCACCGAACTAGGAAGTATTCTATTAGGATTAGAAGAAGAAAAAGAAGAACCGATAGAAGATGATATTAAAATCAATGAAGATTTTACCATTACCTTAAAAGAAGGAATGCTACAGCATGAACTATATTTTGAACGCTTTTTAGACAAAAACAACGATCAATACGTCTTAAATTTTGAAGGCATGGCGAAAGCTCTAGAAATGGGCTTGAAAATAAAGGATATTGCATCTTATCTTATGACTTATTGCAAAACAGTTCCAGAAAATGTGAAAATGCAATTAGAAAAATGGGAGAAAGACTCTAAAAAAATAAAGATCAAGACTGTCACGATTTTAGAATTAGATAAAGAAACCTATCAAGATTTTATGAAGCAAACAGAGTATCAAGATTGTATTGATTCCCTAAAAGATCATATGATCATTTTAAAACCGTCTAAAATAGAAGAATTAAAAAAACGACTCATAAAAAATCAACAATTTGTAAATAAGGAGTGAGAAAAGTCATTATGAAAAAGACAAATGAAATATTATCAGAAATTAAAACAATGTCGTCAGAAGAAAAAAGAAATATTTCTTACGAGCAATTAAAAGAAATGATAAGCCCAATGACTCCTGATGAAATCATAGAGTTAAGCAATATAATTGGTTACCCAGTGTTTACAAGAATGTGTATGGGTGATTTACGCCATAAATTTGTTTTACTTCAAGATGGAGCTTCGGCAATTATTTTAAATAATAAAGGCCAGATCTTATTACAAAGTAGAGCTGACCGAGATAAATGGGGATTGCCTGGTGGTTGTCAAGAACTAGGAGAAAGAATCGAAGAGACAATGATTCGTGAAATTAAAGAAGAGACAAATTTAGATGTTTTAGAAAAAGATTTAGAATTAATTGCCTTAGTAACAGGCCCTAGTAGAAGAAATGATTATCCAAATGGTGACATAGTCATAAATAACACAGCTCTTTTTTGCGTACGTAATTACACAGGAGAGTTAAAATGGGATGAAGAGTCCAAAGATATGAAATTTTTTGAGATTACCAACCTTCCTAAAAACCAAAATGATCCCGATTTAATAGAAACATATTTAAGATTAGAAAGAAGTAAGAATACATGACCATTGAAAAAAGAGTAAAATTACATAACAATATTTATTATGTTGTATTGGATGTCGAGTACAAAAAGAAAGATAGTAAAGTTTGTCTTTGTTTATCAAACAGAAAAGAGGACTATTACGATGGGGGAGATTTAACAAACTTAATAGAAAAAATAGAACAAGATTATACGAGCGAAAAAGCACAAAAATATCAAAAAGATATAGGATTTTTACAAGATGCATTTTACATCTATGATAGAATTCCTTTCCTAAGTGGTATTAAAGACATCTACCAAAAAGAAACAGAGACTCTTCCTTATTCGCAAGGTTACATTTCCAAAAAAGAACTAGATGATCTCATCGAACAAAATAATATCCAAATGTCCAATCATAAAAATTTTAAATTGTATGATAAACAAACATGGGTTTCATAATAAGAAAGGAAAAATGAGTATGAGTAAACTATATTTCATTACTGGTCCAGCCGGTGTGGGCAAAAGTACTGTTTCAAAAAAGATTGCCGAATCCAAAGAAAAATCCGTATTACTGGAAGGGGATGAAGTATATCACCATGTAGTAGGTAGTTATATATCTCCTTGGAAAGAAGGAAATCACTTAGAAGTTTTCTGGAAAGTTTGCATAAATATAATCAAAACCTATTTAGACTCTGGATACGATGTTGTATTTAATTACATCATTATGCCAGAAAAATTAAGCCTATTACAAAATGCTTTTGAAGGAATTGACACAAAATTCATTGTCCTTTTAGTAGATGAAGAAACCATTCTGGCTCGCGATAAAGAGAGAAGAAAAGACTGGCAAATGGGTCCACGTTGTCTAGAACTCCTCCAAGATTTTAAAGAAGCAGAATATCCAAAACAATATATTCTAGATACGTCAAAACTTTCAGTAGAAGAAACAGTAAAAGAAATTTTAAAACAAGATCAATTTCAACTAAAAAAATAACCAAGAATTAAAAGTTAAAATTCTTGGTTTTATAGTGTGCCGTGCATGGCATATCGCTAGGTGGTGAAAG
>DVHP01000021.1 GCA_018711945.1 Candidatus Ventrenecus avicola | reverse complement strand
TCATTATTTCTTGTAAATCCATTCCATTCTTCTTTGCTTAATTCAGTCCATATTAAATTATCTGTACTATATTCTACTTTAGTTAGTCCACTTTCTTCTTCAGTTATTTCCCAACTTAATGTAATACTTTTTGCCCATGCTCCATTACTACTATTTTGTATGTCAGATAAAATTGGTGCAATGTTATCCACTTTATCTATTACAATACTTTTTGTTGTAATATGGCCATAAGCATCTTTTACTGAAATATAGTAGGTTTCATTTTCTGTAATTTCTTTTGTTGTTTCATAACTTAATGTATTTTCTATAACTTCCCAGTTATATGTATCTTCAGTTGTACTTATACTTATTCCACTTATTCCTATTACATCATCTGTTGCTTGAATAGTAATTGTATCACTTGTTCCCCATTCTGTTAATGTGTTACTAATCGTTAACTCTGGTGCTTGAGTATCTATTGTACTTGCTGAATAGATTTGATAGGTTTTATTTTCAATTCCATCTTTTGCCCAAATATAATAATTCTTATTTTCTACTACTGTATATGTAAATTTTCCTGTATATTCTTTCCACTCTGTTGGTTCTTCTTTACTTTCTGTTATTGCATATTCTATATGATTTGATTTTTCATCTGTTATTGTAATACTTAATTCTATACTTTCTTGATTATCTGTTTCTTCTATTTTTATCTCTGGTACTGTTTTATCTAATTTTTCTGTTTCAAATTCAATACTCTTTATGTTTCCTACTTCATCTCTTACATAAATTGTGTATTTTCCTTCTTCTGTAAATTCTTCTGTTATAACTATATTTTTACTTGGACTTTCTATTCTATTCCAATGCAGATTATCCAAACTATATTCAATTAAATTATAGTTTGTACTTGTTCCTGTTATTTCAAAGATTTCACTTTTATTATTTAAACTTTCTGTTATACTTTTTGCTTCTAATATTATTTCATTTTCTAAATTCTCTTCCGGTATATATCCTGCTTTTATGCTTACTTTACTTAAAAATGTTGCATTCATTGTTTCTTCTAGTGCTGGTGTACTTTCATCCATCCATAGTTTTATAGTATAAGTTGTTTCTTCTTCTGGTCCTAAAGATCCACTTGTTAATTCGTATGCTTTATCTGACTCTTCTATTGTCGGTTCTTTTTCTTCTAATTCTTTTAAATTTATTGGTTTTCCATCATTGATTGATACTTTAATATATTTTCCTGATAATCTTTTTTCTTCTACCAACATATCCTCCAGATTCACTTCATAAGTTGCATAGGTATTACATGTATTTTTTATCGTAAAGGTATATCCTTTTGTCTTCATTCCTTCTTCATCACTTATTGGATACGTTTTATCTAAAGTTATTCCTTCGCTTTCATTCATCATTGTAAGTTCAAAACATTTACTTCCTAGAGTATTAAAGTTCTTTTGTCTACCTGTAAATAACCAGTTTGCATAACTTACACCTAAGATACTTACTAGAACAATCAAAAGAACTAGAATGATTAATATTTTCTTCCTCATGATGCGTCTCCGGTTATAGTTAGGATAAGACGAAAACCACGACCATTTACGGAACTCCCTGGAACATTCTCAAAAGCAAAATTACCTGCATTAATTCCATCATGTCTAGCTCCACTACGTGAAAATATTGTGGAAGCGTTAGAAACAAACCAAGCATCATCATGATACCAGCTTCCGATTCCTCTTACTTGTGATAAATACGACTCATTATTAAACGGTCCCATTTCTCCTGTAGCATCTCCTAATATTCTTCTTTGATATTGCTTATTTACTGTTGCATAACCATATGTATCATAATATTTTGACTCTGGCCAAGTATATCCATTGGCTAGCGAGGTAAGTCCACTTATATCATTATCACATGTAGGGCAACCAAATCTTCCATTGAATCCTGAATTATAGATACTATTTCTTCCACTCATTGGTTTACCGCTTTGATCTACCATAACCCCCATGACATATTCCCATGCTCCACCACTCATATCATAGATTCCACTAATATTTCCAGTAGTGCTTGCTAGTACACTATTTGGATAAGCTGTATTACAGGTTCCATCATTACAGTATCGATTGCATTCTTCATTCGTTGATGTATATCCACAGGTTGGCTCATTATTTGCACTTGTACTTTCATCAGTTAATATGATTGCATTCGCCCATTTTTTGTTTTCATAATTGTACCATTCACTTGTTAAATCTGCCCTTTTGACTGTTCCGTCACTCTCTATTGTTACTGCTATTAATGGTTCCTCTAACACTGGGTCTGTTCCATTTAATATACTTTCTTTATATCCTGGAGTTGTATGTATTTCTTGACTTTCATGTACCAGTCCTGTTCCTTCTATTTTATAGGATAATACTTTTGATATGTCTTCTTCTGTGACTACACTTTCATCTATGATTAGAGATACACTAAATACTACTGTACTATTCGTTTCCATCTCTTCATCTTCTATAATTATTCCATTTGTTAATTCACTTACTGTTTTTCCATTTTCATATCCACTTACTATTT
>DVHP01000020.1 GCA_018711945.1 Candidatus Ventrenecus avicola | reverse complement strand
ATAAATCACCCTTTCTAAATCAAACTATAATAAATCAAATAATTTTTTTAATAATTAATCCGTAAGTGTACCCGGCTAGGTTGGCGATATGGCTATCACCAACCTAACCACCACACAAGAAACTGTCGTTTTTAATATCAAAAAAACACTTATTTTTATTAAAATATCAATCATCTTATAAGGTAGTAGAAAATGTCGTAAAATTAACCTTTGAAATTTTCAATAACTCCCATATTTTTAAATACAATATATGGAAAATACAAAATGAATAGTTACCTAAAAAATTTCTTTTTAGGATAGATAACAAACACACACCACATGGAGTAGATGTATACCCTCAATCCGCTGCAGGAGTTCCTTTTTCAGCTAATTGTTTAGCTTGTAAAGGTGATGCAATAGCGAACCTACAAGAAGATTTAGCAGCAGAACAAAAAGCAAGAGCAACATATGAAAAATTAATAGATTTATGTGCAGATGATAGCGAAGTTGTAGATGTTTTAAGATATTTAAGACAAAGAGAAATAGTACATTTCCAAAGATTTGGTGAAGCTCTAAGAGGAGTTCAAGATAAAATGGCAGAGAAAAAATTCTATTTAAATAATATGAATAAATGTAATCAAACAAACAACAATTGCTGTAGAAATGATGAAGATTGTTGCCAAGAATAAGTAAATAAAAACTAAGAAACGCTCCAGTTTGGGGCGTTTTACTATTGTTAAATATATCGTTTTTGTGAAAGAATCTTAATATTTAATAAAATAGATATTGACAAAAACAATTTATAATATTATAATAATCGAACAAAAGTTTGAAAAAAGAATGGAGTGAAGATTATGAAAACAAATTTATCTAATTTAATGAATATAGTTGTAGAAGAGGAAAGAAAGTTTTCTGCCTATGGCTATGAATTAAAAGAATATGCTTATAATACTTCAACACAAGAACTAGACGGAACAGTAAATGTCATAGAAGATTTTAAACAAGACTTTACAAAGGACTTTGAGGAATACAAAAAAACTCAAGAAAAGATTACAAAAATAAAATCTATCATCTATGAAAAAAACAACACATTTAAATTACCAGATGGCAGAACAATTCAAGAAGCTTTAGTTGATAATACTAATTTAAGAAAAATGAAAGGTATATACAACTATTTACTATCACAAAAAAGTGTTAAAAAAAGGGTAACAGAAGTAAATAATTCATATTTTGAATGCAAAACTATTAATTTTGATATTAATGAGTTAAGAAAAGAATATGAAGCTCTAGAAAAGAGAATTCAAGATACAGACTTTGAAATATCAAAATTAAATTCAATAGAATTCGAAATAGATTTATAAAAAATAGGTGCTTGCAAAGTTATTTAGCAAGATAAATGAGAAAGAAACTAACAGCCTATTACTATCCCTTTCATATAAAAATAATATTAAAATGTTTAAACAGAAAGCAAAATCTGGTTAAAAGATTGGCGTTTTTTTATTACAATTTATATTTTTGTTATAATTTATTATTACAATTTATTTTTATTTAATAAAAGGAAATATATTAAATTAGGATAATTGGTGAAAATATAGATATGTAAAGGGATAGGACAGCTATACAGTTATTTTATAATTGTATAGCTGTTTTTTCTATATTCTTAGAGTAACTTTGTCAAAAAACCAAGAAACGCCCATTTAGGGCGCTTCTTGGTTGAAGAGAGGGAAAAGCTTACTATTAAAAAAGGACAAGTAAAATTAATCCAATCACAATAGCAGAAACTCCCATAATTCTTATCTGATAACGAATTTTGCGGTCAAGGTCGTTGGGCTTGAAAAGCACAAAGTCTGTACACAAAACGAGCCCGAAGATAATGAATATGTAGGACATAATCCGGAAAAATTCGTACATATAGATAACCTCCTCATTTAAGATGTGATTCTCGAACAGTTTAATTATACTGCTTTTGAGGTAAATATGCAATTATTAAAGCTCTTTTATAGTTTTAATTGCTATTTTTCACTTAACGATTAGTTGATTAGAGTATTATTTTATAAAATAATTGAATTTAACATAATAATATGATATTATATAGCTGAACCAAGCTATATATGCTTATTTTGAAAAACGATGCTATCATGAAATGAGGTGATTTCCTATTTCAAAAATTGTACGTAAACACCAAATAACAAATACATTTGCCATAGTGTTTGTTATACAAACTAAATTTAGGAGGTATTTATGGCAAGAGTTATAACTGAGGTTATTCCAGTTGCAAAAAAATGGATAGCGGATTATTTTTATCTGTATGAATATTTTAACCTTACAGATAAATCTTTGATTCGTGATTGTGTAGAAACAATTCTTCAAACTGCAGAATGGGAGCATTTTAGAGAAGACAACACTTACAATGCACCTTTGAAGATTATTGATTGTTGGAATCAAACTATGTATTGGTATCCTTTTGAATGTCCGATTGTTCGTTACCAATGTGATGAAAATTCGATTTGTGCATTAGATGGAGATCCACATTTAAATTCTTTTGTGGAGAGCATAACTGTATCTATTGTGCAAAGAGGCAGAGCAGTCAAGCTTGGCTCTGAAAAAACTCATACTAAAAGCGTTAAAGCAGATGTAGTAGTTTATTACACGGACCATTTCGGAATTAACCACAGTATTTTTCAGAATGATATCAATCAATTATTGCTGGAAAAAGCAAATTTGGTGGTATCACCTGAAGGCGTTTTGGTATTTTTTACAGACAAGAAAATCATTGCAACATTAGCCTGTAATAATGGCTATTATTGGATTAGTGAACATTTCATTGATGTAGAGGGCAAAACCGTCAAAGATATCAAAGTTTGTAAAAACTACTGCAAAGTCATTCTTCTTGATAAAGAAGGAGTTAAACACAACTTCAAACTGAAGTTTGACCTTGACCTTACATCTTACCAGGTGCTTATTCCTGAGGTCTTTAAGATGTAAAGCTAAGGTGGAATTACCTAGGTTTCACGTAGACTCTAAAATAATTTTATGAGTTTTATCTATCAAGCATTACAAAGAATAGGAGGCTTCATATGGGAGCAATTAGGAAAACCATTGAAAACATTGTCGCCAGATGGCAAAGGTTTGTCAATAAAAGCCAAGGCTTGGACGAACAACCTGAACCACAGGAAAAATGCAAGTATATACTTGATAGTGTTTTCCCAAGCCAAGAAATTCGAGACGAGGTTATGAATTATATACATTCGTTGCAACAATGATATAATAAAAGCTTGATAGGTAAAAAGCAGAAGGCACTCACTATTTATGGTGGGTGTCTTCTGCTATGTTAAAAAAGAGGCTATTAAAACGATAATTTAAAATTGTGTGAGACCATTAATTGTAGCATACCCAGAAAAAAGTTTAAAAACAATAGAGCAATGGAGTAAATCTGATAATATTTATGTTCGCCGTCTATCTAGTGAATGTATACGAATTAATTTACCATGGGCAAAGAAAATGGTAACAGCAGTAGAACATTTTGAAGAATATAAAACAATCTTAAATAATCTAAAAAATGATTTCAATCCATATGTTCGTCGCTCTGTAGCAAATAATCTTAATGATTTATATAAATATAATAAAGAACTGTTTTGGAATATAGTAAGAGAATGGCAACAAGATAATCCTACAGAATATACCAATTGGATTATTAAATATGGTTCTAGAACATATTTAAAGGAATTAGCGAAAAAATAGGGAGAGAGTTAGATGAAATGCATAAACAAAAAATAGATACGTCAGATGCAATTTTTGTTATAAACCAAAATGGTTATATAGGAGATAGCACAAAGTCAGAAATTGAATATGCAAAAGCACAAAATAAAGAAATTATA
>DVHP01000019.1 GCA_018711945.1 Candidatus Ventrenecus avicola | reverse complement strand
TGGGAGTGCAAGTCTCCTGTAGTGATCGTAGGTAGTTGAAGATTGAAGGTCGCTCCTTCATGAGGACAACTACTGGCTAGTGGCTGAAATAAAAAATAAACTGGTATTTTAAATGAATGAGAGAATCATCATTATCTAATTATCAAAGAGCAATGAAATAATTATTACAAAATACAACCGAAATATGGTTGTTTTTTCTTTCCTTTTTTGAAATTAGTGTTATACTAGTTTTAAATTGAGGGAGGTATTATGAGTAAAAGAGCTACGAAAAAAAATGAGGTAAAAGAAAGAGCAAGATTTTTAATGGCACATTTAGATGAATTTTTAGAAGACGATTTTGATTTTTTTGAGGACATAGTAAATTTAGAAGTTTTAGAAGAACTAAAAAGAATGTTAGAAAAAGAATGTAAAAGTGTAAACGAACGAATTCTTACTTATGCTAATCAAAAAGATGCCATGAATACAAAAATGTATGGTGAAGAATTGTTACTACTACAAAACTTAATGAAGAAATTAGCTTTAGTAAGAAAAATGTATAAAAGACAGAGACAATTATCAAAAACACAACAAACAGGAATAAAGAATAAACAGAAAAAAAACAATTCTACTTTGCCAAAAGAAATAATAGATCGTTTCAATTTGGATTTAATACCAAATTATGAGGAAATGTTACCATTTTCATCATTAAAGCAGCGAGAATTATATGCTGAAATACTAGTTAGAATTAAAAATGGAAGATTTATTGAGGAATATTCCACAGCTTTATATGACATGATACCAGTAGAAATAGAAAAAGCATTATTAAAAATAGAAAAACTATCAATAGAAGAAAAAAATATCATCTCTATTTTAACAATGGATATTATTTCAAACAAAAAACACTCTCTTAATTCTGATGATGAGTTAGCTAATGTTGAAAAAGTGTTTTTAAATAAAATAATGGCAGAATTCAAAAAGATGTATACTATCCCATATCAAGAACAGCAAATAGATACAACGCCATATTATAATATTTTAATTTCTCTTTTAAATGAAGATTATAATTATCCATACATAGAAAAACTAATCAAACACAATCCTAAATTCCTAAGTGCAAGAAAAAATGGGAAATCAATTGTGTTACATCTCGTAGAGGAATTCATCTATCATTATCGTCAAAAATTAATGAATCACAAAAACGATTGGATAGAACCACAATTTTATAAAAAAATTATTCTTCTCATGTTTGAGGAAGGACTAGCACTTTCGCAAGAAGAAGTAATAGAGTTTTTTAGAAAACTAGAAGAATTTAAAGAATATGCCAGTCAAAAAAGATATCAAACGCTAAAAGAAGTGCCCAGTGATATTGCAGAAATAGAGCAGGCATATGAAAGAAAAATAGAAAGAAACAATCCACAACAAGAAAAAATAAACCGGGAAATCAAATACTTGAAACAAGCAGGAATAAAAGATACCGTGCTCGCTTTTATAAGAAAAAAATATCCGTATTATGAAGCGTTTAAGTTTTCTAGAATAAATAATTATGCTTTCTCAATCACCTATCAAGACGATGGCAGTATCAATTTTCATATTCATGTGTTAGATACCTCTAGTTTTATAGAAAAAGATGGTGTTTTATATGAAGCAATGAAAAAAAGTGATGTTGCTATTCCAACAATGCATGAGGAGCAAATGTATCCAGTTATGACATTTACATATACCTTATCTGAAAATAAAATAAGCAATCTTAAGGTGTCTTCCTCTACAATCTTAGTGAGAAAAGAATATCAAGAAAAAGATTTAGATAACTACCGAGATATTTCAGAACTAAAAATGATGATTGCCTTTCTAAAGAGACTAACACAAGTAAAAAATATAGACGCAGATATTTATTTCCAAGAAGGAATGAACAATATCATAAATACTTGTTTAAATATGGATATTACAAAAAGTTTCAAAGAAAATAAAATGCCATTTATTTGGAAAGGAAAGTTAAATAATGCGGAAGAGATCATTAGAGAAAATCATAATGCAATATGTACAGAACTAATGAATATAAAAAAAGAAGAAGCTCACACTATTTTTGCATTATTAGATGAAGCACCAAGCACATTTTATACACCAAAAAATACAGGAACTTTAGAATTAGATAGTACAAAATTTTTAGGAATGTATTTATTAGAAACAATCCACGACATTCAAACTGGAACATATGACATTGGAAAAGTACAAGAGGAATTAAAAGAATTGCTTAAAGTCTTAAATAATAATGAAAAAGGTTATTATCCAACTTGTGCAGAACAAGAAGATTTAAAACTGCTACGAACAATACATTATGAATATCACAAAAACCGTCGCGATAACTCGAATTAATTATTACAAGTTGCCAAAAATTGCCAATTACAATATCCCTTATTTCGATAAAATTTTTAACTTTTTCTTGCTATAATGCTGATATAGAAAAGAGAAAAGGCTATGAAAATTATAGAAGAAAACAAGAAAAAAATCATTATTTTAGATACAAATGAAGAAATTGAAGTAAAAACACTAAAAAGAAATCCCATTTCAATTATCATCAAAGAAAAGGATGGCACGTTATTAATTGATGAAGTATCAGCCAAAAGAATTAAAGAAATCGCTTTAGAAGAAGAACAAGTAAAAATATTGAAAGAATACAATTTTAAAAATGACAAATAAAATGTGACAAAATTGTAGGAAAAAATACTAGCAAAACACTAGTATTATTTTTCTTATGTGATATACTGTCCTTAGTGGTTTATATGAAGAAAATGCAGTATATATTAAAAAGAGTAAGAAATTTAGAGTGGCGTCAATTTATAGATGTAGTAAAAAAGATAGCCAAAAAGACGAATCGTTCAAAAATC
Source organism: Candidatus Ventrenecus avicola (assembly GCA_018711945.1). Taxonomy (GTDB): domain Bacteria; phylum Bacillota_I; class Bacilli_A; order RF39; family UBA660; genus Ventrenecus; species Ventrenecus avicola. The sequence continues at coordinate 2,255 of DVHP01000019.1, read as the reverse complement.
GTGATTTTCTTTGATTGTATTTGGTGTGGCTTTCGTTATGGGGCAGGCTACATGGATTATTTTGAATTTGAATTCTATTTACTAAAAGGAAAAGAAAGAAAAACATATCTAACTTCTACTATTAATAACAAAATAATCGCAAAATATAATGATAAACAATATACCAAAGTGTTTAAAGATAAAATTCTATTTAACCAAACATTCAAAGAATACATACACAGAGACTTTATAGATTTGCAAAAATCTTCTTTTGAAGAATTCCAAACATTCTTGAAAGGGAAAGAAAAAATAATTGGTAAAGTAATTGATGAATGTGGTGGTAAAGGAATTAAGATTTATGAACAAAAAGACTATAAAGCAGAAGAATTATACCAAGAGCTAAGAAAAAATAAACAATACTTAGTAGAAGAATGCATTACCCAACATGAAAAAATGAATTCCTTATATGCCAAAAGCGTAAACTCTTTAAGAATGATCAGTTTTATTCGTGATGATGGTGAAGTAGAAATACTAAATATAGTTTTAAGAATAGGAAATGGCGGTGAAGTAGACAACTTCAGCAGTGGTGGCATGTACACGTTTGTTGGTAATGACGGGAAAGTCTTAATTCCAGCAATAGATGAAAAAGGACATATCTATGAATATCATCCCATTAGCAATACAAAAATTTCAGGGTTCCAAATACCTGATTTTGAAACAGTAATAAAATATGTAAAAGTCTTAGCCAAAGTAGAACCTCATGTAAGGTATGTAGGATGGGATATTGCAGTTACAAAAGATGGCGTAGATGTGATTGAAGGGAACGAATATTCTGGAGTCTTCCAAATGAAACCAAGCATTAGCCACAAAAAAGAAGGATTACTTCCTCTTTACAAAAAGTACATGGATATCTAAAAAATCTATGTATTTTTAATTTAGTGGAGTATAATAAAAGAGGAGAGTGAGAAAATGAAAACGGCAATTATTTACTATTCTTATGGAAATAACACAAGAAGTATCGCGAAAAAAATAAAGGAAACTACAGATGCCGACTTATTCGAAATTGAGCCAGAAATACCGTACACAAAAGACTATAATGCCTTAGTGGATATGGAAGAAGAAAAGATGGACCAACAAGAAATCGTGCCAATTAAAGAAATGAATATAGATTGGAATAACTACGATAAAGTGATTTTAGGAACACCAGTTTGGTGGTATGCCATTACTCCTCCAATGAGGTCATTTTTAGAAAAAAACAAAGAAGAATTAAATAAAAAAATTTGCAGAGCATTTATTACAAATGGTGGATGGATAGGACACTCTAAAGAAGACATAGAAAAGTATGTTCTTTTACAAAGCTATGTAAATTTAGAATTTGATGAAAACACAATTCGTAGAAATTCTCAAATAGAACTAGAAAATTGGATAAAAAGTTTATAGAAGATATAGAAAGAAAAACTATATCTTTTTTTATTTTAAAATTACAATTGTTAAGAAAACGGGCGAAAGTTCCAAGTAAAAAAGGTGGAATATCACGCAAAGAAAATTTAAAATAAAGATAGAAAGGAGGGTAGGAATTATATGGGAAATAAAATATTGGAATTAAGAAAACAAAATCATATGTCTCAAGAACAATTGGCAGAAAAAATAGGTGTTGCAAGACAAACTATAAGCAAATGGGAACTTGAAGAAACTTCACCAGATATAGAGCAGTCAAAAAAATTAGCTCAAATATTTCAAGTGAGTTTAGATGAATTAGTGCAAAATAATATGGTATCCAAAAACAGTAATAAAATCATATCTACAAAATTGATATTAAACATATTAAAAATAATACTGTTAATTATCGTGATTTGCCTTCTTATATTAGTAGCAACTATATATTTTAAAGATTACTTTGATGTCCATCCGACTTCAACAGGAAAAAGTATTACGTGTCAAATTGATAATCAAGAATATACTTATGAAGTCTGGACAAAATATGAAACTCCAAATATTATCGAAAACTTTTATACAAATGATGAAGAAATAAACCTAGATATTACTAGATATAATAGTATAGATAAGATGTTAGAAGATATAGAAAACTCGGTAATATCGCGTGGTGGAACATGTATACAATAGGAAGTGAAAGTTAGCACAATTTGTTAATTTATTAAAATCTAAGCCAAGGTGTTGCAAGACATAAAAAAATCTCATTATGAAATGAGATGCATTATTAAACAAAAATGGCCGAGAAGACAGGATTTGAACCTGCAACCCCTTGGTCCCAAACC
>DVHP01000018.1 GCA_018711945.1 Candidatus Ventrenecus avicola | reverse complement strand
TTGACGGGGGGGGGGGTTCTTCATAGTACAATCAATATAGAACGGGTGTGTACTATGAAACTAGAAAAATTTAAAGAAAAAGAAAATAAAAAAAGATTTATTGTGATATTTACGGTGTGTTGTATTCTTTTATTAGCAGGAGTTTTTTTGTATACTAGTTTTGCTGTGTTCACAAAAGAAAAAGATTTTAATGTAATCAATGGAACCGCTCAAGACCCAGGAGATATCTATTTTGCATATTATGTGGATGGACAAATCACAAGAGAATTACCGAAACAAAATACAGGATACATTTTTGATACAGAAAGTAGTAATTGTACCAATGGAGTAATTCCAACGTTTGATAATTCAACATGGAAATTTATAGCAGACTATTCAGGATACAATGCAACAGACTATACAAGAACGAAATGTAATTTATATTTTAAAACTGGAACAAAGACAGTAAATACTGCTTTAGGAAATTTGAGTGTTTATACCTACACACCAGACTTTACAAAGTCAGCATGTGATGATGCAGCATGTGAGTCTCATGAAAAAGGAATATTTGAAACAACGGATGACGATGGTGCCTCTTATTATTACCGAGGAAGTGTTGAAAATAACTATGTCTATTTTGCCAATCGTTATTGGAGAATTATCAGAATTAATGGAGATGGAAGTATTCGTATGATATATGATGGTACAGTAGCACATCAAAATGGTGAATCATCTACAGATAGACAAGTAGAAACATGTCAGTTTAATTCTTATTCACAAGATAATATATATGTCGGATACATGTATACAAGTGGAGAAACACATGGATTAGGTACATCTTCTACAATCAAACAAGCAAACGATAATTTTTATACGAGTGTATTATCTGCTTATGCATCATACATTGATACCAATGCCGGATTCTGTGGGGATAGAAATATTCTATTGTCTTATTTAGAAACTGGTGTAACATATTATATGGGGTATGTACGAGTGCTAATGAGTGATCCGAATATAAAGTGTTCTGATACTAGGGATTTGTATACTATATCCTCTTCAAGTATTGGAAATAAGGCCTTAACATATCCGATTGGATTAATAACTGTGGATGAAGTGATGCTTGCTGGTCATGGTGGTGGAGTGTTTGATGGAGCATATAGTTTTCAATCACGAAATGTCAATGGCTTTTTAACTACAGGATATCATTTCTGGACTATGACACCTGCAGGATTTTATATTCCATTTGGAGGAGAAATTTATATGTCTTATGTTTTTGTTGTAACCTCATCCGGAAAAGTCGATGATGACAGACCTACAATCGAATACGGCCTTAGACCAGTCATAAATATTCGTAGCGATGTAACAGTCTCCGGTGATGGAACGATAGAAAAACCTTACGAGTTTTCTTGAATTTAAAATAGAGTGAATTATTAGAATAAAAAAATAATACCGAAAACACATTGTAAAAAGAAATGATTCAAGTTATAATGATGGTAGGAGTGGTGTTATGAAAAGTCGTGATTTTAAAAATAGTATAGGGTGTTCTATTGTTGTTCTTTTATTGGGAGCCATATTAATTTGTTGTCCAATGCTTAATATGACGAATATCACATTGTTATATCGTTTCTTCTTTGGAATTTATGCAATTATTCAAATAGGCCAATTTTTAATTCTTTATAAAAAGAAAGATTATACAAACTTTTTTGCCTTTGCAATTAGTTTTCTATTATTAATTGCAAGTTTTATTTGGAATCTTACAGAAAATCCAAAATCATTAGCCTTGAGTTTACTTGTATGGATTTTTGTAATAGCTTTAGTAAAACTAAAAAAAGCCGATTACTATCATGATAGAAAAAGTAAAGTTTGGTTGATGGAAATATTTTATTTATGTGTTTTCCTAGGTAGTGGATTTTTAACTTGTTTTAATTTTGCTTATCAGGTCGATACTCAAATATTAATGCTTGGATTTTTTGCTTTCATCTGTGGTATTTTAGAAACGAGCGAATCCTTTATTCTTTACTTGACGAAAGGAAAATTAAAATGAGGTGTGTAAAAGACTTCACAGAGTATCAAATCCTTGATATGGCTGACGGTATGAAATTAGAAAAATGGGGAAGTCTCACTTTGGCAAGACCAGATCCTCAAATTATCTGGCCCACAAAAACATTTCCAAAATTATGGGATGAAATAGATGCCATATATCACCGTTCCAAAACGGGTGGTGGTTCTTGGCAAGTATTACAAAAAATTCCAGATGTATTTGAAGTAAGCTATCATCAATATAAATTTCGCTTAAAATTAATGGGATTCAAACATACCGGATTATTTCCTGAACAAGCTGTAAACTGGAATTTATTAGAAAACACGATTCAAGAAAGTAAAAGACAGTTAAAAGTATTAAATTTATTTGCTTACACCGGGGCTGCCAGTGTAGTTGCTTCATATAATGGCGCGATGGTTACTCATGTCGATGCATCCAAAGGAATGGTAGAATGGGCTAAAGAAAACTTCGCTGTGAATCACATCCAAGAAAATCCCGTTCGATTTTTAGTAGATGATTGTTTAAAATTTGTAAAACGGGAAATTAGAAGAGGAAACAAATATGATATCATCTTAATGGATCCTCCTAGCTTTGGTAGGGGAAGCAAAAGTGAAGTATGGAATATCGAAAAAGATTTATATGAACTAGTAGAAGCATGTACCGAATTAATGAGTAAAGATTTTAAATTATTTCTCATCAATTCTTACAGTACAGGACTTTCTAAAACAATCTTAGAAGATTTACTTTATATAACTGTAAATAAAAAACAAGAAGGAATGATTTCTAGTGACGAAATAGGCATTCCTATGAAAAATAGCCCTTATATATTACCTTGTGGTGTAACTGCAATATGGCAGAAAAAAGAAAATTAAAACTCGCTTTCATGCGAGTTATTTGTTTGTAACAATTAGTTTCATTGCTGTTTTATTTTCTCCATCGATAGTAATATCACTGAATGCCGGGATGACAATTAAATTATCACCACTAGGGGCAACAAACCCACGAGCAATCGCCACTGCTTTAATAGCTTGATTAAGACTTCCAGCACCAATGGTTTGAAGTTCTACACATTTTTGCTCACGATAAATGTTAGCAATTGCTCCGGCAACTTTACTCGGATTTGACTTTGATGAAACTTTTAATATTTCCATTTATATAACCTCCATAGTAAATCCTATGAAGAAAAAAAGAAAAAATGTTTAAAACATTAACTAGAAATTAAAAGTAGGGCAGCGATCAAAAGGCCAAAATTAGCAACTACAAAAATGATAATCGTCGCGTTCATGTATCCAGCCCGTCTTTCTTGCTTTCGGACTAATCTTAAAGACTGCTCTTGTTCTCGTGCTTTTCTCGCGTCTTTTGTTGGTGTTTTTAAAACATTTTCTCCTCGTGATAAGGCCTCTTGTTGGTTTATATTAAAACTTTCAGGATTCATTTCTTTTAAAGATTTTAAAAACTCAATTTCTCTTTTATAATCTCCAACAATTCCTTGGGTTTCCGGAGGAGTATATTTCGAATAGTAAATCGCGTTCCGAATAAATTCTTCTTGCTGTTTTACATTTTCTTTTTCGGTCTCGTTTAATGGCTGTGGCTGGTTTATAGCTTCTTTCATTTCACTTCTGGTTAGCATATTGTATCACACTCCCTAAATCCTTTATTGTAATATTACCTTTTTCATTTTTTAAATTTTGATATAATTCTAGTATTTTATGTGGCTCTTTCGTAACATAACGATACTTTTTTCCATAAATATCTGCAAATACAATAAATTCTACTCCCTGTTCATCCTTTAAAATGGTCATATCTTGAATGACTGGATACTTTAAAGCTTCTTTTTTCTCTTTTTCTAAAATTTCATTTGTTTGGGAATAAATTTTAATAATTTGAAAGAAATCATACCCATTCATTTCTTCTGGATTAGCAAGATCATTCCGAAATGGCTCATTATAAAGAATTTCAGGCAAATAAATTTGACTGATATCTAATCTTTCTTGATCCTTATAGCAAAGAAAATTTCCGTCTAATCGAAGGACTTCTTGTAATGAGGGATTATAACGCATCCATTCCGTGAGATACATTTGGTTATCTTGCATAATTTTCTCTACCATGAACCCACATCCTATTCTAATTTTATTATAGCACGAAAGATTTTGAATGCAAAATGTTTTTGTGCGAAAAAACGAAAGAAAATTCTTCTCTCGTTAAAAACCATTTGCTGTGGCACCGTAAATAGCTTCACTGTTTGTAAATCCTTCATAAAGCAACTGATCGATAAGGCCTTGTCTAGAAAAACTCATAGCATCTAAATATTCCTTCGCTTTTTTCGCTGCTTGTTCATTCCAATCGACACTGATATTTGAAATGCCGTAATTTGCCTCGTCACTTGTAAATCCCTCATATTCTAATTGGTCTAACAATCCTTGTTTTGAAAAAGCCATCGTATCAAGATAACTCTCAGCTGTTTTTATGGCTTCCTGATACCAGTCAGCTCCACAATGTTCTGCACCGTAAGTGGCATCAGCAGTGGAAAAACCTTCATATTCTAACTGATCAATTAAACCTTCTTTTGAAAAAGACATTGTACTGATATATCGAATAGCCATGTTTACCGCGTTTTGTTGACTCACTGTCACATTAGAACCAGAATTGTCTTCTTGTTCTTCCTGAGAATTAGAATGATCATTGCCTTGATTAGAATTTTCTCCATTATCTTCTGAAGTAGAAAATAAAGAAAGATAGTTCTCAACTGTTGTTTCACTTGTTGGTGCAATAGTTAAATAAGCTTCATTTACTTGATCAAGTTCATCAAAGCTTAAATGCACTCCATAAACTAAATGCTCATAAATCGTATAAGAATTCGGTTGTGAAAATGTCTCTTCTTTAGCAAAGAAATCGTCGAGAACCTTTTGGGAAAAATCATCCAAATCAAGGTTAGACACAAACCATCTGGTCATCACACCCACGAAAAATCCACCTTCTGCTGCATCAGGATTATTTGTAAAATCATATCCTATATAATCAATAATATCGGATGAAGTACTACTAGCAAGTAAAATTCGGTCTTGATTATCTAAAGAAATTTCATATTGAAAAGAGTAGAAACCAACGTCTTCATGAATTTCTTTTATTTCACTAACCTCGATATTTCTAGTTGCAAACTCTTTTTGAATTGCTTCGTGAAATTGTTCTAAAGAAACGTCAAAATAAGAATAATTTTTGGCCATAGAAAATGTTGTCGTGTCGCTAGTTTGAGGTTGTTCTGTAGTATCTTTTTGTTTACCCGAAAAAAAGAAGAAAAGACCAATTGCAACAATGAGAACAACTATACCCCCTAAAAATGGGATCTTCCATTTTTTAATAAATTCCATAAAAACTCACTCCTTATAAAGAAATCATAGCAAAAAATATTGTAGAAATATAGAGAAAAATAGGAGAAAATGTCATTTTTTTGTAAAACTTGAAAAAAATGAAAAATTTACCAATTAGCCAAATCTGTAAAAAAAAGTCAGCCAATTTTATATAATTGGTATACCAATTTTGAAAATCTGCACAAAAAATGTTTCCAAAATACCTAAATTGGCGATTTGTAACCCCTAAAAAAGTATGATTTAATGGCAGTGGAAAGGAGGAAAATATGAATCAAATTCTCTTAGTAGGACGTCTAACAGACGACCCGGAAATATTGACTACAGAGAATCATTCACGAACAATAATCAACCTTGCAGTTCCCCGCTCATATAAAAATCAAGATGGAATATATGAAACGGACTTTATTCGTTGTGTGTTATGGAATCATTTAGCAAAGCGAATAAAAGAATATTGTCAAAAAGGGGATTTGATAGGAATTAAAGGTAGATTACAGGTCCGAAATTATACGGGAGAAAATGATGAAAAAAAATATATCTCCGAAGTCATGGTAGAATCTCTTTCATTTCTGTGTAGCAATAAGTAGGAAGTTAAATTGTCAGTTGGAAAAATAATTCAAAAAGAGCGAAAAAGACTAGGACTAAGTCAGATCGATTTAGCAAAGATTTTAAGAATCCATCGAGTTACACTAGGAAGGTATGAAAAAGATGAATCATTACCAGATACTACAACTATAATAAAAATGTTAGATATTTTTGGCATCTCAGCAAATACATTCTTGGAAAGAAATGATACTATGGTATCAGAAGAAAAGGAGGTTCGCTTTATAAAAGAACTAAAAAGAGAAGAAGAACTTTATAAAGAAGCGATGGATTATCCCAAGTTAGTAGTGGAAAAGTTAAAAAATTTATATTAAATAAAACTTTATTTCATAGAATTTACTAGGTGAGTATATGAATAAATATTTACGTATAGCAGGTATTTTATCAATATTATGTTTCAGCTTTTATTTTACGGAACAAGCTGCCTTGTTTATGAGGCGTCAAGATCCTCTTTATGAGACGATTTTAGCAGTGGAAGAAGAATATAAAGAAGAAAGTGTTGATGCAATCATCGAAGATGAATATATTATTCCGGGCTATTCTGGGATAGCAATTAACGTAGACAAAAGTTTCCAAAACATGAAGTATCTAGGATACTATCAAGCATCTTCTTTAGTGTTCGATGAAATGAAACCAACAATTTCTGTAAGTGAAAATAAAGATAAAATTATTCAAAAAGGGAATCCCTTAAAACAATCCGTAGCGATGATTTTAAAAGACGAAATGTTAATCACATATTTAGAGGAAATGGGAATCCCTTACAGCGTTCTTACCACAAAAGAAACAGTAGACTTTCACCGTGCTTATGGAACAAAAATCAATTATGATTTTGCGAATTATAGTGAAGTAGAGAAAACTTTAAAAAAGAACAAAGAAAACAATGATTTGTGCTTTATTACAAAAAATCATAAAGAATTTTGCCAAGAACAAAAGAAAATGTTGATTGAAGAGTCACTTTCCATTACAAAAAACAATTTTAGTAAAGTATATAATGGCGTGACCTCAGGACAGATAATCTACGTTGAAAATCTGGAATTATCCAATTTCAAACTGCTTTTAGAAACAATCCAGTTCAAAGGCCTACAAGTCATTCCTTTACAAGATTTGATAAGTGAATCACGCGAATAATTTGCATTTCCATAAATCATTTGCTATAATGAATGCACCAAGAAAACTTTTTATCTGTTCTATTTGAGTGAGCAAAATAAAAAAATAACAAAGAAAGAAGGCGCAAATTTTATGGAAAAAATTAGAATTTTTAGCTTGGGAGGATTAAACGAAACTGGAAAGAATACATACATTATTGAAGTAAATGACGATATCTTTGTCTTTGACTGTGGTTTAAAATACTCAGAGGGGAATATGTATGGGATCGATTATGTCATTCCAGATTATGAGTATTTACTAAAAAATAAGAAAAGAATCAAAGGTGTCTTTATTACGCATGGCCATTATGAAAATATGGGCGGAGCATCTGACTTAATTCATACCGTACCTGGATTAAAGTTTTATGCTACCCATTATACCAAATTTGTTTTAATGGATTTAGGAGTAAAAGAAGAAAATATTATTGAGATTGTTCCAAACAAAAAATTGAATTTTGGTTCTGTATCCATTTTTCCTTTATCAGTAAGCCATAGTGTACCAGGAGCAGTCATGTATTCGATGAATACCAAACATGGAGCGATTTGTTACACAGGAGATTTTATTATTGATCCGTTAATGAATGATGCTTATGATATGGATTTGGGGAAAATTGCCTATGTGGGAAAACAGGGAGTACTATGTCTTTTAAGTGAATCAGTATTTTCAGAACATGTCGGCCATACTTCTCCAAGTCATAGATTAGCTAGTTTTTTTAGCGACGTCATTAACAAAACCAATGATCGTATTTTATTTAGTGTATTACCAACCCATCTTTATACAATTCAAGACATTTTTGAATCTGCGAAAAACTCTCATCGTAAAATTGTCATTATGGGGAAAAAGCTTCAAAACTTTATTCGTTTTGCTACCGAAAACAATTATTTAAAATACCAAAGTGATTTAATTGGAGATTTAAGTAATATTGACGATAGCAATTCCATTTTATTAATTTGTGATGATAAATCCAATGCCTATGCATCGATTAGTAAAATTGTGAATGGCTATGATAAGTTTATTACTCTAAAACCAACCGATACCGTTGTCTTTGCAGAGCCTCGTTATGATTCCAACGAAAAGACCATCGTAAAACTAGAAAATGATTTAGCGATGGCGGGCTGTAAAATTATTTCCATTCCAAAAAATAAAAACATTTTACATCATGCTTCTCAAGAAGATTTAATGCTGATGATTAAGCTTTTGAGTCCAAAGTATTATATGCCAGTAAAAGGGGAATACCGTTATATGGTAAATAATGCGAATGTGGCAAATGCCCTAGGAATACCAGAAGAAAACATTTTCTTAAAACAAAATGGAGAAATCGTAGAAATTGTAGATGGTGTTGCCAAAAATACTGCAGACCATATCAAAGTCAAAGATGTTTTAATCGATGGAAAAAGTAGTGACGACATTGGGGACTTGGTAGTAAAAGATCGAGAATTACTAAGTGACAATGGAATTGTTTTGGTAAGTGCAACATTAAGCAAAAAAGACAAAGTGCTACTTGTTGGACCAGAAATTACAACCAAAGGATTTATCTATGTCCGCGATTCCAAAGATTTAATTGTCGGAATGCGAAATATTAGTGAAGAAATTATCACAAGAAATATTGTAGACGGTGTGGTCGATTACAACAAGATTAAAACAGAAATTCGTTCGGAACTAAGTAATTATTTATATGACCAAACGGAATGCAAGCCAATGATTATTGCAGTCGTACAAGAAGTGTAAAAACACTTCTTTTTGTATAATGAAAAAAGAACAAGTCATACTAACATTGGTGATAATATGGAAGAGAAACAAGTAATTTTAAAGTTGTATCAAAATGTCGATATGGGGATTGTTGGGATTGAATCCATTGAAGAAAAAATCCAGTCTCGCTCACTAGCTAAAATATGTTTGAAGCAAAAAGAAGAATATGAAAATATCAAAAAAGAACTATTGAAATTTTGTAAATCCTATAATGTGGAAGACAAAGAATTAAGCCCTATGGCCAAAATATCAAGTGAAATGATGAGCAATATGAAACTTATGATAGACAAAACAGACAGTCATATTGCCAAAATGATGATGGAAGGGACCAATAAGGGTCTTATTAGCTTAGAAGAGATAAAAAATAACTATCATGGCAAAGAGAAAAAACTGATCGATATGATCGAAAAAATAATAAAAATAGAACAACAAAATAATGAAGATTTAAAAATATTTTTATAAAAAATGTCAAAAATATTACAAATTTGATAGAAAGAGCGAAATCACTTGAGTTTCCTGTAGGTTGTGCTAAAATATAGGAGGTAACAGGTGATTTTTTTATGAATTGGATGAAAAAAAATATCCCCAACATTTTAACTTCTTTAAGAATTCTTGCAATTCCAATTATTATATATTCTGGTATTACAAATCAATACCAAATTTTTTTAAGTATGGCCATCATGGTGGCTTTACTAGATTATTTTGATGGCTTTTTTGCGAGATACTTTCAGTCTGTAACGAAATTAGGAGCCACTCTAGATGCGGTTGCTGATAAGCTCTTAGCCATAAGTTTACTAGTGATTTTAATCATAAAAAAGCCAGCATTTTTCTACATTTTATTACTAGAATGCATCATTGCTCTTTTAAATATCTATTTTTTTATCAAGAAAAAAACAAATCCGACTTTATTAATTGGAAAAATAAAAACCTGGCTAATTTTTATCACAATCATAATTGGATTTATTGGAATTGTAATTCCTTATATTACAAGTCTAGTAAATATTTTTATCATCCTAACCGTTCTTTTACAAATAATCACTTTAATTGGCTACATATTTTATTGGAGAGTAAGCCAAACGACTCACGAAATCAAAACAGACTATATTGAATTTTATAAAATCATTGAGCCAATTATTCTAGAAAGTGAATTTCAAAGGAGAAAAGAATATCCCCACCATATTAACGAGTCAGTCTATGAACATGTGATTCGCGTCGCATATGATTGCTATAAAATAGGCAAAAGACTCAATATGGACTACCGTTCTTTAGCCATCGCTGGACTTCTTCACGATTTTTATGAAAAGCCATGGCAATATAGCAAAGAAAAAAAGCCACTTTTACAAAAACATGCATTTACTCATGCCAAAGAAGCTGTAGAAAATTCTAAAAAATATTTTGGCTCGGATATTATTACTCCTAAAATAGAGAGTATTATGGTTACGCATATGTTTCCTTTAAATAAAAAAATTCCAAGAAATAGAGAAGCTTGGCTTCTTACCTTAGTGGATAAAGCAGATTCCATTGATTTTATTTTACATCCCGTCACATTATTTAAAATCTTTCGCCATAAAGAATATAATCAAAAAAAACAAAAAGTCCTAACTAGGCTAAAAAAGAAAAGTAAGAAGAAAAATAGTTCTAAAAAATCCTAAACTTTACATATATTATAAAAAGACGTCCTTGTAAAAAAGAGGAAAAAAAAGTATAATAAACAGTTAAGAAAAGAGGAATTTTATGGAAAGTTTAGAAAATAAGAAGTATTATTGGATGAATTTATGTATTTTAGATGATTATCAATTAGCAATAGAAGGAGATAGCTTTAGAAGATATTATACTTCTTCTGCTGGTCAATTCTATCCGAATCCCCAAATGTTGGTAGCTGGAAATATCATCGTCCAAAGAAAAAATAAAAATACAGTCAC
>DVHP01000017.1 GCA_018711945.1 Candidatus Ventrenecus avicola | reverse complement strand
AATATTGCAGATCAAATTATTTTATTAGAACAGGGAAAAGTGAAACAGATGGGGACTAGAAATGAAATGTTGCCTTTCATTTTACAAATTCCAAAATGCTGTCAGAAAGGAAGTGAACATCATGAATGATACTGATAAAAATTTATTAAAAGAAATCAGTGATTCTGATATTGAACAAGCAGATGCTTATAATATTCGAAAAAATGGAAAAGGTGTGTCACGAAAAACGAATCCTTATATTAATATTGTGCCGAAAGAAGATAATCAAGGAATCGATGTTTATGTGAAAGAAAATACTTTATTAAGTATTATTCATGTACCTGTATTACTCACAGAAAGTGGTCTTAAAGATGTTGTTTATAATGACTTTCATATCGGTAAAAATTCTAATGTTATTATTTTAGCGGGTTGTGGTGTTCACAATGATAAGCATAAAGATACTGAGCATGATGGAATTCATCGATTTTTCTTAGAAGAGAATGCTAAGGTAAAATATATGGAAAAGCATTACGGAGAAGGAGATGGAAGTGGCAAGAATATTTTAAATCCTGTTACTGAAATATTTATGAAACCTGGATCTAATATGACAATGGATACCACTCAAATAAAAGGTGTTGACGACACGCTTCGCGAGACAAAAGCTATCCTTGATGAAAATACTACTTTAGTGATTAATGAAAAGATTTTAACAAACGGGAGTCAACAAGCAAAAACGGTTTTTCATGTTTCTTTAAATGGGGATCATGCGAGTACGCATGTTACTAGTAGAAGTGTAGCAACAGAAAATTCCTATCAAGAATTTGTTTCTGATATTACAGGGAATAGTAGTTGTTATGCACATGTAGAATGTGATGCGATTTTAAAAGAAAATGGTCATGTCAAAGCCATTCCTGAAATTTACGCTAAAAATCCTAATGCCAATTTAATTCATGAAGCCGCGATTGGAAAAATTCAAGGGGAACAACTTATGAAATTAATGAGTTTAGGGCTAAACGAAAAAGAAGCAGAAGATGTGATTATTAAAGGATTTTTAAAATAATCATTCACTTACATAAATGAAAGATTACAAATTTATATAGAGAGGTGACTTTTATGAGCGAAGTTAGAGAGCCTATTAAAAAAAGTAGTATTTTAAAGAAAGAAAAAATCATAGAAAAAGGTTTTGAACTGATGTGTGAAAAAGGATACCACAATGTAAGTTCTGTCGATATTGCAAAATACACGGGTGTTTCCACCGGTTGTATCTATCAGTATTTTCCAGATAAAAAGGCAATTTTTATAGAAGGAACAAAGATTTATTTAAAACAAATTTGTTTTCCGTTATTAGATGTTTTTGAAGAATATTGTCGTACTGCCATGTCAATGAAAGAATTGATACAAAAAGTGCTTGATAAATCGGTGCAAAGTCAGAAATTATCTTATCACGCTCATCAAGAACTAATGAGTATGTGTTGTTTAGATAAAGAAGTTGCAGAGATATTTAATCAAAATGAATTGGAAGTCACTGAAAGAATTTTGTTCCTTCTTAGTGGACATCATAGTAAAGAAAAAATTCATTTATTTGTACAAATCGTAGATGATTATAGTCATGAGGTTATCTATCACAAACACCCTGAGTATGATTATAAGGTTATGTATGAAGAGACACAAAAGATATTATTAAATTTATTGAAAGGAGAAACGACTGATGAAACATAACCATAGTACAGAAAAGAATATTTTAGTTGCTTTTCTGCTTAATCTTTTATTTTCTGCCATTGAAATTGTTGGGGGATTACTTACAAATAGTATGGCTATTTTATCCGATGCAGTTCATGATTTTGGAGATGCTTTTAGTATTGGGGTTTCTTATTTCTTGGAGAAAAAAAGCAAGAAAAAGCCCGATGAGAACTATACATATGGATATTTAAGATATTCTGTGTTGGGAGCATTTATTACCACTACTATTTTAATTGTTGGTTCTGTTGTCGTATTGGTGGGAGCTATTTCTAGGATTGTACACCCTGAACCACTTCATTATGAAGGAATGATTTTATTATCTGTTTTAGGAATTATCATTAACTTTATTGCGGCTTATTCTACAAGGGAAGGAGATTCTTTAAATCAAAAAGCAGTAAATTTGCATATGTTAGAGGATGTTTTAGGTTGGGTTGTTGTTTTTGTAGGTTCTATCTTAATGAAATTTACTGATATTACTTATATTGATTCTATTATGAGTATTGGTATTGCCTTTTATTTACTTAAACATGCCTTTGATAATTTAAAGAATATTTTAAATCTTTTTTTGGCAAAGGTACCGAGTGACATTCGTGTAGAAGAAATCAAAAAAGAAATTTTAAAAATTCCTAAAGTAAAAGATGTCCATCATATTCATGTATGGAGTATGGATGGAGTGAACCATTATGCGACGATGCATATTGTTGTTCCAAGAAAAAACGATTTCGAAGTGAAATCGATTATTAAAGAAAAATTAAAGCAACTTGGTATTATGCACACTACTCTTGAAATGGAACTAGCAAGTGAACATTGTAATCAAGAAGAATGTGTTATTCATCCTATGAGTGAGACTCACCATCATCATTAGCATTTAGTATTTTATTAAAACGAGGGAGTAATCCTTCTTTTTTATTGCGATGAGCTGGCAAGGCATATAAGTCATGTCCTGGAAATTCATTTGCTTCTATTAAAGAACACTTTTCAGGTCCAATGCAAACATCAAAACCAATATAACCGATTTCTGGCACTATTTTACTAGCTTCAACGCATAAAGATTTTGCTTTTTCCCACTTAGGAATCGTAATTCCAAGAATTGGTTTTTTTGTTAAAGGATGATGTGTATAAGTTGTCCCATTTTTCTTTATAGCTGGAAAGTTCACCTTACCCGTTTCGATATCAATCGGAGCTAAAAGGCCATCATGATTAAAATTGTCGACGACATTCTTTTTATCTCCTATACGAATGAAAGCTGCAACGATATGAGATTTTAATGTCACGATTCGAATAGTATTAATACTATAGGGATGAAGACTCGCGATTTCTTTGCATTGTTTTGCCACTTCTTCTAATAAAAATTGGTGATTCTCTATTAATGTTTCGTATAACTCATGAGCATTTTTCTTTTTTGCATCAATTAACTCTACTTTTTTGCCACATTCTAAATCTGTTGGTTTGGCAATAAAACTTGGGTGTTTTTTGATAAGATCTTTAAATTCTTTTTCATTATTATTTAAATAAAGCCAATCGCGATTTAAATATTGTTCAAATTTTTCATTAAATTCATTTTTATTATGAAATATATGAAAATAAGCAGGATTATTACACTTTTTTAGTATCTGATTGTTAATTCCACGAGTAATTACTGTTTCTCTTTCTTCTTTGGTCATATCATACATTTCAAATAAATTATAATCTACATATCCAGCCTGATATTTGAGGCCACAGTAAGCCATATCAAAAAAGATGTAAATTCTACTTTTTCCTGTTTTATAATGAACTTGTTTTATCGTTTTAAAAAATGATTTATAATCTAAATGTATTATTCTTTTTCCTAAATAAACTAATTTCTTCAAAATATTTCACTCCTCTTTTTTTAGATTATTTCAAAAAAGTGAAAAAATTGTGTAATTTCCACAAAAAAATAAAGAAGTTCTTAATTTTCTTCTTTATTTAAGTTGTATTTCTTATTAAATTTTTCTATTTTTCCAGCTTTTTTTACTTTACCTTGTTGTCCTGTGTAAAAAGGATGGCACTCGCTACAAACTTCCACTTCGATATGATCCTTTGTTGACATAGTCTTAAATGAAGCACCACAAGCACAAGTAACTGTTACTTCTTTCATTTCTGGATGTAGATTTGCTTTCATAAAATCCTCCTTCCGCCATACCAAATTTCTTGGCATAGATTTTCTTTCGTCTTCAGTATTATATCATACTTTTTCGTTTGTGCAACCATTTTTGTTTTTTAATTACTTAAGAATTTCAGCATTTCTTCACTGATATAGCGATGGGCTCGGTAATTAAAATAGAAACTTTTGTTATTAAAAAGGTATTCTTTATTACTTAAAATGTCTGTAATATCAATATAATGAACTTGATAGGTATCACATAATTTTCTTAAACCATCATTGATTTCTGTTACTTTTGTACTATTTAAGAATGTTGTTTCATATAAACTGATTAAAAATATATCTTTTTTATTATAGATTCTTAATAATTTTAAGATTTTCTCCATATTTGTTAAATATGATTCTACTTCTTCGGTTTCTATCTCCATTTTATGACTTAATTCATTCATACCGAGGGATATGGTTAATATCTTGGCTTTAGATATAGCTTGGGTTATGGAAACACCTGTACTTTCTAACGTATAATTGTTTTGAAGTTTTAGTATTAGAGTTTCGGTTGTTTCGTCTACATTGTTAAATTCTGTAATATATTCTTTTACTATGCTTGTTTCTTCAAAATAGTCTCTTAAGTAATCGTTATAGCTATAGCCTTTTACGTTGTATGCTGTTAACCCAGTTGCTACACCATCTCCAAGCGCTACAATGTTGATGTCTTCGTGATAGAACACTTTATAAATGAAAAAAGTTAATATTGATCCAATAATAATCGTTAACATGATTTTCTTTTTCATATATTACACCTAGTAAATTTTATGTAAAAAAAAAGAAGAAAGACTAGCTTTCGATAATTTTTATATTGGCACCGACATTGGTTAGTTTTTCTACAATATGTTCGTAACCTCTTAAAATGTGTTCTACTTCACTTATGGTCGTTGTTCCATGGGCTATTAATCCGGCTATCACAAGGGAAGCTCCTGCTCTTAAATCACTGGCTGTTACATCATTGCCATATAAAGGTGTTGGTCCTTTGATATAAGCAATTTGATTATTAACTGTAATATCTGCTCCCATAGAATTTAAGTATGGTACTTGGCCCATTCTATTATTATAAATTGTTTCTTCTAATATACTGGTTCCATTACATTGCGTTAATAATGTGCTGATCGGCTGAGCTAAATCTGTTGGGAATCCTGGATAAATTAAGGTTGTAATATTGACTCCTCGCATTTTCTTTGGATGATTTACAATTAAACCATCTTCTGTCTCTTTTAAATCTATCCCAATTTCTTGCAATTTATTAAGAAGAGACATAATATGTTCCTTGATGATGTTTTTAATATGCAAATCTTTTCCTAATAATGCTCCAATAATGATATAGGTACCGGCTTCAATCCGATCGGGAATAACCTCTATCATCGCCTTATGAAGAAATTCTACTCCTTCAATGGTGATCTTGCTTGTTCCAGCTCCGGTAATTTTGGCTCCCATGTTGTTTAGAAACGTTGCTACATTTACAATTTCCGGTTCTTTGGCGGCATTATTAATAATGGTTGTTCCTTCTGCTTTTACGGCGGCAAGCATCGTGTTTATTGTGGCCCCAACACTAGCAAAATCAAAGTAAATTTTTGTACCAATTAGTTTTTCTGCTTTAATAATATATTTATCTTGACATTCTTTGATTGTCGCGCCAAGAGCTTGAAAGGCCTTTAAGTGAATGTCTATTTTTCTATCGCCGATTTTACAACCACCTGGAAGAGCAATCTCGACGTATTTCTTTTTTCCGAGTAAAGCTCCCATAAAATAATAAGATGCCCGAAGCTTGGTAGAAAGGTTTTCTGGAATAAAAATCGATTCTACGTTTTTAGAATCAATATGCAGTGTATCATGCGAAATGGTTACTTTCCCGTGTAGTAATTCAATAATACGAATTAAATCATCTCGGTCAGATATTTCTGGCACACTGTAAATTGTAGTTTCTTCATCACATAAAATAGATGCTGGTATTAAAGCTACCGCACTATTTTTTGCACCGGATACCATGATGTCTCCTGTTAATGTGTTGCCACCCTCTATTACAATTTTTTTCATAAAATCCGTCCTTTTTCTTTAATACTATATCAAAAAATTTCTTTTTTTTAAAGGTTCTTTTCTAATGTTTACATATATGGAATATTCCTAAAGTCAAGAGTAAGATAAAACCAAGGATACTTGCCTTATTACCAAGTTTTTTTGAAACATATTTCCCAATGTTTAATCCAATATATGTAAAGGTAAAACTTGTTAGGGAAAAGAGAGTCATTGCTAATATTTTATTTTGGGTAATTGCAGTCAAAGCAAGACCAGTTGAAAAAGCATCAATCGATACACCAAAAGCAAATAAAAGCATTCCCACCAATGATAAATCTACATTGGTATCTTCTTCTTTTTTTATCATGCCTACTAATAGATTTCCTGCAATAAATAGTAGGATACACCCTAGAAAGAGGTTACTATTTAATTCAAAAAAATGCATGATTTGTTCCCCTACTATGTTACCTAATAAAGGCATGATAAAGTGCATGAGTCCTACTAGTAGGCTGAGTGTTAAACATTTCTTTTTTTCTAGATTGTAGGTACCTACTCCTAATGATAAGGAAAAGGTATCCATACTTAATGCTATACCAATTAATAAAATATTTAGAATTTCTTTCATAAAAAAGTCCTCACTAAATTCTATGAGGATTTTGTTGTTTTATGAGGTATATTTTTCTAATATCTCTTGAACAAAGAATTTATATTCGATATTTTCTGTATTGTTATCTTTTGCTTCTAATAGACATAGGGGTGGAAACATCACACACCACCAGTTATCTCCTAAGCCACTGCCGAGAGTGATCACTAAAGACTCGTAATTACCACTCGGAATGGTAACACCCTCATATTCTTTTTCTGGAAAGTAGTTTTGTCCTAAAGATATTGTGTGGACAACTCCGTACTTATCCACAATATTATCAATCATATCCATGTTATTTTCTAATATTTCTATGGCTTCTTTGCTTGTTTTGGCATCAGACATTAATGGAGTTAATACGTTATCTAATTCCTCCTTGATTGTCATTTTTAATTCCTGATCTTCTACAGAATTACTATTTGCTATAATCCGGAAACGAATGGCATAGTCTGGTATTAATATTTCTTCTTTATTTGTTAATGCATAAATTACAAAAAAAATAAATAAAATAGGAATTGCTTTTTTCATTTTCTCACCTATTTTATTTATGGAAAAATCTTTTTATTTTTATTCAACTTTGCTATGATAAGCGCAAGGAGGAAACAATATGAAAAATCAAGAGAACCCTAACGGCAAAATTGCTGAATTTCAAATTGGAAAGGAACGTAGCGAAACTACAGAAAAAGATTATGCAAGACTCATTGCAGCCCAAAATGAATCAGAAAGACGTTTAAAAATACTAAGTGTTAAGCGTACTTTAGATGAAGAATATAAAAAGAAGAATCGTCTTGCTGTTATTTCTGGAATTTGCTTTGCTGGAATTGCGGCTGCTGTACATTTTTCAGGTATGGATATACAACAAGCTGTTCAAACAGAAATTAATGCATTAAATTCTTTTAGTGCATTAAAAGATTATTTATTAATGATTTCTCCAGCAACGTATGGAACTATCGCAGCTAGCGCAATGGGTTTATCAAATTATATCAAACATAAAAGGAATTATGAAAAGGCACGTCATGAATTAAGTGATATTTTAAATAATCCACCTGAAGCATTTCAAGATGAAGTAGAAAAACAAGCCAAAACGAGATAGGAGGACAAGTATGCTTGAAAAGGGAAATATTTTAACATTATCAGATAATCACGAGTATAGTATTGTAGATTTGTTTCAAGAGAATGGCATTACTTATATATACTTGGTTGATATTAATGATCATTCTAATATTTTCTATGGTAAACTAGAAAATGATGAAGTCGTTATTATTCATGATGCTGAGGAACTTGAAAAGGTAATTCCTTTAGTTAATCAACATCTTCATGAAAAATAGAAATCAAAAAGTCTGATTTCTATTTTTTATTTGTTTTTTTCTTAAAGTTTCTTTTGCTTATTATAAATATTATCATCACAACTAACATCGCCGTAATCAAAATTATGATTGTTACGATGTTTACATTATTATTTTTAATATTATTAATACGGTTATTTATTTCGTCACTTGTTAGTATTGCATCTAAGTTATTTTCTTCCAATGTTAGTATATAATCTGATGAACCAAAAATTGGATTTTCTTCATTGTAAAAAGCAATGTTGATAACTATATTTTCTTCGCTTTTTTTACAGGTATTATTTTGACAAAGGTTTGTAATTGTAACATTTAATGTATTTTCTTCTTGTTCATAAGTGCCTATTTTTAACTCTTCTGAGTCTTTATTTAGTAGATAAATATTTTCTTGAGTAAATTTTAATAGTACATTATCATTTTCAAAGTAACTTTCCTTTGTATGCGGGTTTAATAACTCTCGGCAATAGATTCTCTCATGAAAATTAAAATCATTTTGTTGCAATTTACTTGGCCATTTGTTTCTCTTAAAATAGCTGTTTCTCCACGAAATGTTGTTATTATATTTCCAGATTCTTTTTCCATCGTTACTTCATCAGATGTTATATACGCACAGACGTCACTGCCGGCCATTTCTTTTTGATGGAAAATAATTTCATCCTTTGTTTCTTCATACGTGCCATAATAAGTAACATTTTGATTTACTGACTCGTTTAAATAGTAGGTATTATCCTCTTTTAATGTTAATAGTAAATGAGCTTGTGGTACGTTATCGTCTATGATTTCACTGTCCCAGGCATAGTATCTAACAGCAGTTTCAGAATTTGTAGCAGCATTCGCACTTCCTGTCATCAATAATAATGAAATAATGAAGACTATTCCATGGCTTCTTTTCATCTTTCATACTATCTCTTCTATGAATAAATATCGATCTCTACCAGTCAGGTCTTTTTCAATGGAAGGTGTCATTGTGGATAAGTACTTTTTTGAGATTTCTAGTAGTTCTTTTCCTTGGGTCATGCCAATTTCAAATGCTATTAGCTTAGGCTTTGTGGATAACTCGCTTATTTTTTTGATAATTTCTTTGTAAAAGAATAAGCCATTTTCTGTGGCAAATAATGCGTTTTGTGGTTCATATTTTGTTTCGTCTCCAACTGGTTCTGTTTCACTTACATAAGGTGGATTACTGATAATAATATCATAGCCTTCATAATTTACATTTAACATATCTTCTACTCGAAAGTCAATAAAAACTTTATTTTGTTGCGCATTATACTTGGCTAGTTCAATCGAATCTTTAGAGATATCTATCGCACATACTTCACAAGAAATATTCTTTTTTAGGGATATCGCAATACAGCCACTTCCGGTTCCTAATTCAAGAATTTTTGGATTATTTATTTTTTGTTCTTTTATTTTTTCTATTGTTTTTTCTACTAATAATTCGGTTTCAAATCTAGGTATTAAAACGCGTTCATCCACATTAATCGTTGTATTTAAAAATTCTACATTTCCGATTAAATACTGGACGGGATAACGATTTTCTAATTTTGCAATGATTTCTTTTAGATTATTGGGATATTTTTTTTGTAATAGTTGCCAATCTATTTCTGTAATATACTTTGGTTTCATAGTACTCACTCTCTTATTACTCATTATATCTAAATAATCTAAATTAGAAAAGTTTTTTTATCAAAAAAAGCAAGATTATTCCTCTCCTGCTAATTTTCTTTTTAAGTCTTCTGTTATTAATGCATCAATAATAGGGTCTAATTCTCCATCCATGACACGGTCTAAAGCCATGATAGAAAAGCCAATACGGTGATCCGTTACACGATTTTGAGGATAATTATAAGTTCTTATCTTTTCGCTTCGATCTCCAGTTCCTATTTTGCTTTTTCTAATACTTCCTACTTCACTTTCTTTTTCTTGTTCCATTAAGTCATAGAGTTTTGCTTTTAATAATTTCATTGCTTTGTCTTTATTTTTTAATTGGCTTCGTTCATTTTGGCATGTTACTACGGTGTTTGTTGGTAAGTGAGTAATTCGAACCGCTGAGTTTGATGTATTTACGGATTGTCCTCCTGCTCCACTAGAATGGTATACGTCTATTTTTAAATCACTTTCTTTGATTTCTATGTCGACATCATCTACTTCTGGCATAACAAGAACTGTCGCGGTTGAAGTATGCACTCTTCCTTGTGTTTCTGTCACTGGAACTCTTTGAACACGATGAGCACCACTTTCATATTTTAATTTACTATAAACGTTATCTCCTTTAATAGTGCATTCTACTTGGGAAAATCCTCCTGAAGTTCCTTCTATTTGATGGTCGATTTCTATTTTCCAACCATTTTTTTCTGCATAATAAGTATACATTCTAAGTAAGTCTCCCGCAAAGATGTTTGCTTCGTCGCCACCCACTGCACCACGGATTTCCATAATGACATTCTTTCCATCGTTTTCATCTTTTGGAACCAACATAATTTCTAGTTCTTCTTTTAATTGTTCACTTTTCTTTTGTTTGTCTTCGATTTCTAATTCGGCCATTTCTCTGAAATCTGGATCATTTACTAAAGCTTTTGCTTCAGCGATATCCGATAAGCATTTTTCATATTCTTCGTATTTGCTCACAATTTCTTTTAAATCACTTTGTTCCTTAGAAAGTTTGGATACTTTTTTGAAGTCTTTCATAGTCGTTTCATCCATTAATTCTTTGGATAGTTCTTCATATCTTTCTTTTATTTTTTCTAAACGTTCTTTCATCTTATCACTTTCTTTTCTAGGACTTCAACTTTTAATTTTCTTCGTCTTCATCAATTACTACAAAATCTTTCAAATCATCATCTGGTGTGTCGTCATCACTGTCTTCGTCATAGAAATTTTCTTCCTCTGGTTCTTCCTCAGTATCATCTTCTTCCTCAGGAATGTCTTCGTATTCGTCATCATCTTCTTCAATAACTAGTTTCTCACTATGGCGTGTGCGAAGATCCCAGTATCCGTCTTCTAACATAATAAATTTTTTATCCGTAGTAAGTATTTCAAAGAAATCGGCAATATGAGCTTCATATTCTGCATCACTTAAACCACGAAGGCTACAAACTTTTTTAAATAAGTCTGTTATTTTCATTTTTTTCTTTGATTCTTCTAATATTAAGTAGGCAATATCGTCATATCCCATGACTTCTAATTCTTCTTTTGTTATGTCTTTTAATTTCATTCTACTCTCTCCTTACATTTTCTTTGGTATTTTTATACTTAATAGTTCTAGCATTTCTTTTAATATTTTGTTTGCTAGTGTAAGTAATAGTAACCAATTTTCTTTTTTATTTCTATCTTCTAGATTATTAATATGATTCTTTTCATAAAAAGCATTCATATTTACGCAAATTTCATATAAATAGTTAGCTAGAACAGATGGAAGTCTTGTATCAAGGCTATATTTTAAAGTATTTTCTAATTCCAGTAATTTTATTCTTAATTCACGATCTGTTTCATTATAAATTTGATTATCTAAGCATGTGATAATATATTGTTCTTTTTCTAAAATGCTATTGATTCTTAAATAGGTATATAGGATATAAGGTCCTGTTTTTCCAATGACGGTTGAAAATTTGTTGATATCAAAGATATAATCTTTTTCTCGATTGTTTTGTAAATCGGCAAATTTAATAATTGCATTTACTAAAATATCTAAATCGCTTTCATCCATCGCATCATTTTTAGGATTTGATGCAAGAAAGGCTTCTTTGGTTTCTTTGAATAAGGTATCTAGTTTTGGAGCAGAGCCTGCTCTTGTTTTATATGGTTTTCCGTCACTTCCGTTCACAGTACCAAAGCCAAGATGTTCAAAAGAAGTCTCTTTAGTATATCCTAATTTTTCACAAACACGGAATACTTGTTTAAAATGTAGCGCTTGTCTTAAATCTGTTACATATAGTATTTTATTTGGATGATAGTCATTCATTCTTTGGTAAATAGTTGCTAAGTCTGTTGTTCCATAAAGGTAAGCACCATTTTGTTTTTGATAGATAAGTGGGGGAATTTCTAGTTCATCCGTATCTTTTTTTACATCAATGATCTTTGCTCCTTCGCTTAGTTTTAGTAATTTTTTATTTTCTAGTTCTTCCGTTAATTTTGGAATGTATTTATAAGAATCTGCTTCTCCGAACCAATAATCAAAATGAACATCTAAGTAATCATAAATTCTTTTAATATCTTTTAGAGAAACTTCTTTGATCTTTTCAAAATATTCTTGATATTCTTGATTTCCATCTTGTAATTCTTTGGTAATTTGAGCACATTCTTCTTTTATTTTTTCATCACTTTTACAAAGTGCGCTCATCTCGGGATAAATTCTGTCTAGTATTTCGATAGTAATATCTTCTAGCACAATATTTTCTTGCTTTAATCCATAGATTACTTGCCCAATTTGTAAGCCGTAATCTCCTAGGTGTACATCACTGATGACGTTATAATCAAAATACTCTAATATCCTTTTGATAGACTCTCCTACTATTGCGCTTCTCAAGTGTCCCACATGAAGAGGTTTCGCAATATTTGGACCACCATAATCAATTACGATCGTTTCTTTTTTAGGCATCTTTATGCCAAACTTAGGTTCTTCATTCATTTTGTTTAATGTTTCGTTTATAAATTTATCGCTTAATGTAAAATTAATGAATCCCGGTTTTACTGCTTCTATTTTTTTAAAATCTGGATCGTCTTTATAAATACTTCCCCACATTTCAACTATGCTTTCGCTAATTTCGATCGGGCTTTTATGGAGAACTTTTGCATAAGAAAATGAGCCATCGAATTGGTAATCACATAAGTCTTTTCGATTAGATGGGATAATTTTGGCTGGTAATTCATAACCACAACTTTCTAACACGTTTTGTAATTTTTCTTCTATTTTTTCTATTATCACTTTATTTTTCACCTATCAATTCTATTTTTAAGACATTTTCATTGTTGTCTGTTTCAATAAAATAAGATAATTGAATGTCATTTTTATTCTTCAATAGATTAGCATATTCTACTAAGACTTGCAAGTTATATTGTTCTTTTTTCAAATTTATTTCACTTTTCTCGTTTTCTATATCTAATAAAAATGAATACTCATCGTTTTCTCTTAAGAATGTTTTTTTGTTAAAATCAAGAATATGTGACATATCGTCTAAAGTAAAGTATAATACGTCATCTTCTAAGACTCCCTTAACATTTTCTTCTTCTAGTACGATATTTTCGCCGTTTGTTAAGGTAATTTTACATTTATAATTCATCGAGTCACCTCTTTTTTTCCGGAACATTATATCATGGATGGGCAAGAAAAAAAAGGACTAATTTTCATCCTTTCTTGCTCTTACTCTTGTCAGTACTTCACCCACTTGTATGTCTTCACTTTGTTTACTCACAAACCTTAGTATAGATATTAGTTTTTGTATCAACTTACGACGTTCATTAATTGTTTTTGAAGATATTTGTGTAGATACCCTTCCTAAATCTGTCTCGGTAACAGATGATTTATTGTTTAGGGCATCGTATATCTTTTCAATTGGTGCGAAGTCATCGCTTTCTAAGACGTGTTTTTGTATTCTTCTTAATATGACGTCTAATTTTTGTTCAGTTAATATAAATTGAGAATGATTAATTACACGATATAGTTCTTTTATATCTATTTTTTTAATTATAGCTATATCGTCATTGTCTCTCACGTCCTTGGAAATACAGATATTTCTACATATCGTTTCATAATCCTTAGAATATTTAGCTGCTTCATCAAAACATATGGACAATACAGACTGCTTCTGGTTTTCTTTGGTTTCCATTATCAACTGATTATAATTTATAAATGCTCGATCATGTAGAGCCTTAATTATTAGAATACTATTTGGAGTAAACATCAAAGCTTGTTGGAATTTTATGCTATTTTCTTTAAAATAACTTTGTAACTCGTCTTGCTTGTATCCATAATTTTTCCAAATTCTCACGGGCTCTTCATCTGCTAAATATTCAAATTCTCCAAAATAAGATAGCTTTCCTTTCAATTCTTTTATATTTTTACAATTTCCAATCATATCTTCTAACATTTCACAACGTAAAGCGATTGGGATATCTGAAAATAATATTTGTTCTAGACAAAGACCATATATTGAGCGAATATCCATTGTTGATAGAAAGGCATTTTGAATATATTCTATATTTTCATCTTCTATTATTTCAGCTAATTCATCCAAAGAAAATTCTGAATCAAATAATTTATCTATTATATAATTCATTTCACTTAAGTCCATGTCTTGATCTAGAGAGTTTTCTAAAATTTCATTATGGTAGTCTAAATAATAATCTGAACGAATTTGTCTTTTTTCTTGTTCTAAATCGTCAATTATTTTTGACACTTTTACATTTTTATAGGGAACTGTCACTCCAGGAGCAGAATAAGCTTTGATAAAGTTTTCTGTAGTTTGATAGGCCATTAAAAGTGGCACACTATACTTGTTCATTTTTCCCATTTCTTCCATGCTTATCAAGGACAATAGAGCATTTTAATTATTGAAATATCTGCTTACTTTTTTGGAATATTTTCTTTTTAACTTTTGAATCATTTCTAACTTTGTTTCTTTTTCACTTTGTACTTTTTTTCTTTCCATAATTTCTCTCCTTTTCGATTATTAAAGCATCTTTTTGTTTTATTTGCAAGCTTTTTCTATACCTGTTAAAACTTTTATTTTCTATTCTTTCTTTTTAATATTTTTATTGCATTCTGTTGGTCTATATTTTCTTTAAAATATATCAATATTGATTGAAATTTTGCAATTAATCTACGTCTTTCTGCTATTTTATTTCTATCTGTTTCGTTTTCCAACTTTTCTAAATATGCCTGATTGTCATGAGATGTTTTTAAAGATAAAGATTTCCAAATATCTTCTATCACCTGAAACTGAAAATTTTTACTAAGTGTATACATTCTTATCCTTTTTATAATTTCTTCTAATTTTGATTCGGTCATTATAAATTTTTTACTGTATAATAGAAAACTTAAATCTTCTACATTTATTTTACGTAATATTTCTATATCGTCGTTATCTCTTACCTCTTTTGGTAATTCTAAATTTTCATATAACAAATAACAGGAAGATAAAAATTCATTATGAGAATCTATAGAAAAGTTTTCCTCTAATTCTAATGATAAAATAGAGTGTTTTCCTTTTTCGCTTTCTAGTATTAAATTTTTAGAATCTATTAAATGAAATCGAAGTAGTATTTCTAATAGACTATAGTTGTTTTTTGCATACATTAGTAATTGTTGAAATTCTTTTTCCGTTTCTCTAAATGTAATCTGTATAGCCTGTCTTTTTTCCCATATATTATCAGGTATTCGCCTATCATAAGAAAATATGGCTTGGATGATTGTATATAAATCATTTTGTTTTTCCCTTTCTTCAAAATACATTATAATATCTTTTAAAAATTCTATTTGTAGAGGTATTTCTGTTTTTTCTTCTCCAAAAGATTCTTGAAACGTCATCAAACAATAACTACAGTTTGATATTGCATCTATAAATAAATTAGGAGTGGTTTTAAGAGTATCTTTTTGATTCAAATTAGAAAAAATCGAGAAAATTTTCTTTTCATTTTCAGCACTTTGTTTTATTAATTGTGTTGTTTCTTTAGAAAGTCTCATTTTTTTGGTTTGGATGATTTGTAATTTTTTTAAAATCCTCTTCCTATTATCTTGATTTTTTTGATATCTTTCTTCTATATTAAAGTTTTTGTAAGATATGGTTACATTTGCAAAAGCATGAAGAAAATTCAAATATAATTGACTTCCAAAAACGCAGTCTAGCATTCTTTTATTTTTAACACTTTCAACATAACTTTGGAATTTCACAAATGAAAGGAATGCTTCGGCTTCTTTATTATAGCTTTTTAATTCTTCTTGTAAATTCTCTAATTCTAATTCTGCTGTGTTTTTCATGTCAGTCAGCTCCTACGCATCTTCTATTAAACCATATTTTTTCTCACTTTTACAACTTTTTCTTATATTTCTTTCTTTTTTTTCCATACTACATGATAGGTGAATGCCATGAAGAAGGCTATTAAAACTGGAATATTTTTTGGGTTGTCTTGTGTTGTATTAATTTTAGGAGTCTATGTTTATGCATTTTTTTCGCCGAGGTTAGAACTTGAAAATATGGGTAAAGTTTTTATCTATGATCACGAAGAAAATTTAATCTATCAAGGAAGTGGATCGAGCGAATGGATCAGTTTAAGTGATATTTCTCCCGATCTTAAAGATGCTGTAGTCAGTGTCGAAGACAAAAATTTTTATTCTCATCAAGGGTTTGACATTCCAAGAATTGTGAAAGCTTTCTTTTCTAACATTGCGAATAATACGCGTGTTGGGGCTTCTACTATCAGTCAGCAATATATTAAGAATATGTTTTTAACCTTTGATCAGACATGGAGCCGTAAAATTGAAGAAGCATTTTTAACCGTGCAACTTGAAGTTCATTATGACAAAGATGCAATTTTGGAAGGATATTTAAATACGATTAATTATGGAGAAGGAAATTATGGTATCGAAGATGCTAGTAAGTATTATTTTAATAAGAGTAGCAAGGATTTAACTCTTGAAGAGGCTATTATGCTTGCTGGTATCCCTAAAAATCCTAGTAATTATAATCCTGTGAGTGACTATGATGCTTGTATTGAGAGAGCTTGGATTGTGGCAGACTCTATGTTAAAAAATGGTTATATTACAGAAGAAGAATACAATGAACTCTTTCAAGATAAGGTAGAAATATATGGTCAGCGAACTCAAAATAATTCCCAGATGATTATGTATTATCAAGATGCTGTATTGGATGAATTAGAGGAAATTGATTCGGTTCCTAATTCTTTAATTGAATCTGGAGGTCTTAAAATTTATACTGCATTTGATATGGACGCTCAAACAAAAATGGAAGAAAATATTTTAAAGTATATGGGAAATCAAGAGGAATTACAAGTTGCTAGTGTGATGGTAAATCCTTCTGATGGAGGAGTACTTGCTTTAACTGGAGGCCTTAATTATGCAAAAAGTCAATATAATCGTGCAACGATGAGTAAACGGCAAGTTGGTAGTACTATGAAACCATTTTTATATTATGCTGCCCTAGAAAATGGATTAGTAGCTTCTTCTACTTTTAAAAGTGAAAAAACTACCTTTAATTTTTCTAATGATCAACTCTATTCTCCTAGTAATTATAATAATATTTATGCAAATAAAGATATTACAATGGCAGCAGCAATTGCTTTTTCTGATAATATTTATGCTGTAAAAACACATTTGTTTTTGGGGACGGATGTGTTGGTTGATACAGCTCGTCGTGCAGGTATCAAAGAGGAAATTGCTGGTAACCCTTCACTTGCTTTAGGGACAAGTGAACTTAATATGATGGACTTTGCAACCGGATATACAACTTTGGCAAACGGTGGCGATAAACAAGAGCTACATTTTATTACGCGTGTTGAAGATTTGGATGGTAATGTGTTATATGAATTTAAACAGAAACATGATTATGTTTTTAATAGTAATGACGTTTATATTTTAAATGAACTTTTAACGAGCACTACAAATTCAGCATATTCCGATTATACTACGCCAACAGCGTTGTCTTTGGCATCTAAAATGAGCCGAAAGTATGCTTTGAAAACTGGAACAACAAATACGGATTCTTGGGTAGCTGGTTATAATCCTGATGTTTTAATGATGGTTTGGGTTGGAAATGATGATGCAGAAGAAATTGATAGTACCGCTAGTTATTATTCTAAAAATATTTGGCTGGACACTTTGGAAAGTTATCTTATAGATGTAGAACCGCGCTGGTATGAAACTCCTCAAAATGTCATTGGACTTATTCGTGATGGAATTACTGGAGAGCAAACTACAGATAGTAAGAATAGTACGGTATTTTATTATGTAAAGGGAACTGAAACAGAAATGGTTCCAGTCACAAAAGAAGAAGATTAAATGTATGAAAAAGCCACGCTTTATTCGCGTGGTTAATTATTTGGTTCAAAAACGGCAACTAAGGTGTGTTCTTCTGTGATCGGTGTAGAAAAATCAAAAGGAACGTCATTTTCATACCAACCGACAAAAGTATATCCTTCTTTTGTTGGATTGTCTTGTTCTTCTTCCAAAGTATCGTTTTCTGGAACTTCAAGAGTTTGATAAACTTCGTCATCTACTAAAAATGTGACTAGGTAAGATACAATGGTACTTTCGCCATCATACCATTTTGCATACAATGTGGTATCTGAAGTGATCTTGCTACTAAAATCAAATGGTTCATCGTCTTTTGTAAACCATCCTAGAAAGCCATCTATTCTTTCAGGATCCCATTGCTCTACTAAAGCATTTTTTTCGACTTCTTCTAATTTTAATACCTCATTGTTTTCCCCAACAAATGTAACGGTATATTGCTTTGTTTCATTATTGTTTATTAAGAAAAATATTACTCCTATTGCAATTCCGATTGCTAATACAATTCCTATAATGATGAAAGCGATTTTTAATTCTTTTTTCTTATTCATATGTTAGTCTCCTTTTTATCTTCCCCATTGACAATCCCAGTTTTCTGAACAATAGAAATTGACAGTAAACGGAGCTTTATACCAACCTGAATCTGCACTACCATAATTCACTGAGGTATTGGCATATCCTTTAAATGGAAATCCATTTTTTCTTCCTGTACAATTTTGTGGGAAAGTAAATGTCCAATATCCATATAAGCCTCCACTATAAGTACAGTTAGAACTTGTAACATATACGTTAGTCTCTATATTATATGAGTTTACATATCGCGTTCCAGATGGATCTGGATACGTTAGAGTGTCTTTATAGATATATATTTTTTGAAATTGATTGTATCTAGCATACAATGTTGTATTGTTTGAGAATGTTGCAGTAGCGCCTGATGCATAATTTGCTCCAGCAGTTGCACTAGTCGACGTTGTCCAACCAACGATATCTAATTGGTCATTTCCACAATATGGATGTTTCCATTTTCCGATCGTATTTAATGTAATTGATGCGGAAGTGTTTCTGTTATAAGCATAACCAGTTGCTGTTCTAGTTCTTTTGGATGTTCCATTATAGTCGACCATAGTTACGGTAATTGTTTTTCTAAAAATAGCATATAGTGTAATATTACTATTTCCCATTGTTAGACTGGATAATCCGGAAGTTGCATTGGCATTCGTGTTCCATCCTAAGAAGTTATAACCACTTTTATTTGCAGTTACGTTTAAGTTTACTGCACTTCCGATAGCAACACTTGCGCTGGTTGCAGAAGCACTTGTACCACCATTATAACTGTAATTATATGTCACTGTATAAGCATTGATTTGCCAGTGTGCATATAATGTAATATTACCTGTTACGGTAGAAGATGAGGTTATTTGTGTTCCACCATTTATAGCAGTAAACCATCCTAAGAATTTGTGATTTGCTCTGGTTGGCGTTGGCATAGAACCATAAGTACTTCCGTGGTTTTTAGTCTGTGTTGTAGGTGAGACGGAACCACCATTCGCATTATAAGTAATCGTGTATGTATTAATTTTCCAAACTGCATATAGCGTAGTATTTGCATTTTGAGTAAATGTTCCACCAGCTGTATATGTGGCACTAGTTGCTGTGGAAGATGTACTCCATCCTAAGAATGTATATCCAGTTCTTGTTGGTTTTGTCGTGGATAATGTTAGATTTACTCCATGGGTTTTGGTTTGGGATGCTGGTGCACCTGATCCACCATTGGCATTATACGAGATTGTATAAGTATATATTTGCCAATGTGCATATACTGTAGTATTTTCTGTTAAAATGGTATCTGTTGTGACTTCAGTTCCTCCTGATGGTGATGTAAACCATCCCAAGAAATGATAATATTCTCTCGTTGGTGTTGGCATAACTCCATAACTCGTGTTCGTGCCTATTACTTTTTTATCTATATCTACTGTTCCTCCATTGGCATCGAAGTTAATTTCTCTTAGAGATACACTTCCTTGTCCAGTATTTCCTACATTATCTTCTACACAGATGGTATATTCTCCACTGTCAAGATATTCTACTATATGGTTGCTATTTATTGTTTTTCTTGCAGATTCATAGGCTTCGCCACTACAACTACTTTCTCCTGAGAGAATTGCATAATATTTTACTCCTGATCCATTGCCATCACTTAAATCAAATTCTGTTTTATTTTTTTCTTGTTCATTTAAGTCGGTTCCTGTAACAATGTTATCAATGCTTGGATTTTCTAAATCTACTAATACTTTTTTATTTGTTCGGCTAATGATTGTGCTGCCATTAATATTTAGATTAATTTGAAGATTTACGGTTACATTTTTTATGACATCTGTATGTATTTCATATTCATCACATGCACTTAAATCGTTTTGTTCACATACTTTTTCTGCCTCACCGGACCAAATAATCTGTGTAATGTCGTCCATATAGTCTTGATACGTGTCTTTTATTTCGTATTTTAATATTACATCCTGTTCCCGTATCCAATCCGTTCCTTCGATTGGTTCCACTTCTGTACCATCTGGCCGATAGATTTTAATTTCAAACATTCCAAAAAGGTTTTCTAATTCTTCATCGGTATAACAAGTTTCGCTCTCTGTAATACTTGCTACATATTGATTGTTTTCAAACACAACATTAATGATATCACAACGCATATCACGACCTGTTCTAGGATCTAAATACTGTGAAGCTTCATTATCCGATTCTAGCAACCCTTGTTCTATCAATGTACCTACATCAAATACATAGCGATTTGAATTTTCTGCATATTCTTCCGCTCTAGATATAATATTTTGAACTTTTGTTTCATAGGTACTTTGTTTAATACGGTTGCTTACTACATTGTATGTAGGTACTGCTATAATTGCTAAGATTGATAAAATTGCAATTACTGCTAATAGTTCTACTAATGTAAAGCCTTTTTTCATAACTATCGCCTCTATTTCTGACCACGCTTAGTTTTTATGAATATTGATTGTCATTTGATAATTATCATTTAAATCTATTTCATCTAAACTTAAAGTAAATCCTTGTTCTTGCATTGTTTGTACTAGGTTTCTTATTTCATTAATCGCGGTTTTTAAATCTATCCCTTTTGCTTCTTCTAGCATTTCTTTATAATTTGGATCTAATTTGATTACAGAATCCATTGGGTCTATCACTTTTTCATCTTTTTGTGGTTTTATTTCTTCAATGGTATTATTTGTTGAACTGTTTGTATTATTTTCGAATAAGAATGGCATGGTTACTTCTTCTTTTTTTTCTGGTTCTTTGGTTTCTACTTCAAAATCATCTAACACTTCCAGAGTATCTTCTGGAGTTTGTTTTGAATTTGTTGTAGAACTTACTTCCATATTCATATTGGCTGCTTCATCTTCTAAAAAATTAAAAAATTTATTAGGAATATTTGGCTTGGTTTCAGAAGGTGGTTCTGGTGTGGGTTCTGCTTGATTATTCATTTCAATATTATTGTTTATATTTTCTTTTTTATTAATATCAGTTGCGTTATTTATCATATTTTCTAAATCTGGTTTTGGATTTACCAATGGCACATCCTCTACCACCTCTCCTTTTTGTTTTTTGATTTCTAAATCTAATTGACGTACGGTAAGCCTTTTATTAATAATTTTTTTAAGCCATTCTGCTTGTTCTTCTTTCGGTAATGACAATAAACTACGGGCATGTCTTTCACTGATTTTTTCTTGAAGTAACGCATCTTGTACCTCTGGCGCCAAGTTTAGCAACCGAAGTTTATTAGCAATAGAACTTTGGCTCACTCCCATTTTTTCCGCAAGTTGTTCTTGTGTCATATAGCCACGATCCAAAAGATTTTTGTATGATTTTGCTTCTTCGATTGGTGTTAAATTGCGTCTTTGGATATTTTCTACTAAGGCTATTTCTGCACTTTGGTTGTCATCAATGTTTGAAATGACTGCAGGAACAGTTCTAAGACCAGCCATAATAGATGCTTTATAACGTCTTTCTCCAGCAATAATCTCGTATTTATCACCAAGACGCCTTAATACCAAAGGTTGAATAATGCCATGTTGTTTGATTGATTCTGATAATTCTTTTAGTCCTTCTTCGTCAAAAGCTAGACGTGGTTGAAAACGATTGGGAATTATATCTTCAATCGGTACTTGTATAATTTTTTCTTCTGTATTCACAAAATCAGCCCCTTACCGCTTATTCTATCTATATTTCATTTTAACAGTATTTTCAAGTTTAAGCAATAATATTTTTGCTCTATTTTGAAATATATCGTGATTTTTTTCTTTTTAGTTTACTTTTGTTTTGTTATTTGAAAAAGAAAAAGTATCTCATTTGATACTTTCTTCATTATTTTAATTCTTTCTTTTTTATTTTATCGTAAGTTCTTGGGTATTTTCGGTCTGTTTCTTTTGTTTTTTTAATATTTAATAGAGTTCTTGTGCCTCCGTTCTTTGGGAGGTTAAATTCTTCTTGTTGGATTATTTTACAAGATAATACTTGCATCGTGTTTATAGATTTTTCTAGTTCTTCTTCTAGATTACCTTTCATAACTAAGAAATGTCCATTTACTTTTAAAGCTGGAATATTTAGTTCTAATAGAATTCGTAAGTTTGCCACTGCTCTTGAGGTTACAAAATCAAAAGACTCACGATGAACTTTGGTATAATCCTCTGCTCTACTATAAACTGTATGAGCATTTTTTATTTGTAATTTGGTCATGCATTCGTTTAGAAATGTAATTTTTTTGTTATTGCTATCTAGTAATGTCACTTCTAGATTAGGAAATACTATAGCTAAAACAAGCCCAGGAAAGCCTGCTCCGGTTCCAACATCTAGTAGAGTTCCTTCTTTTAAATTAGCGATTTTTACTAGAGTTAAAGAATCATAGAAATGTTTTAGATAAACTTCTTCTTTGGTTTTTATTGCTGTTAAGTTTGTGTGTGTATTGTATTCAAGTAGAAAGTCTGCATAATCGTTTAGTTTTTGTAACATTTCTTCTGTTAGTTCTAGTCCTAATTCTTTTACATAACTTTTTAATTCTTCTTTATTCATCTTTCCCATACTCTTTCTTTAAATAAACACTTAATATTGCGATATCAGAAGGATTTACCCCACTAATTCTGGCAGCCTGTCCAACAGAAATTGGTCTAATTTTTTCTAGTTTTTGCCGAGCTTCTGATGCTAAATTTTTTACCTTTTTATAGTCAATATCTTGAGGAATTATTTTTTCTTCGAGCTTTTTCATTTTTTCAACTTCTTTATAAGTCTTTTTGATATATCCTTCATATTTTATTTGAATTTCTAATTCCTCTTTGGTTTGGTTATCTAGTGGAATTTCTACTATTTTTTCTAGAAAATTCATAGTAATTTCTGGTCTTTTTAATAGATTATATAAAGACTCGGTTACAGTTGGAACTTCTTTGTCGTTCTCTATAAATATTTCTTTGACTTCTGGAGTTATTTTGCATTTTGTTTCTTGTAAATATGCTTCTCCTTCTTTTAATTTGGTAACTCTATCTAAATAGTTTTGGTATTGCTTATCCGTAATACTTCCAACTTTATGAGCGTATTCTCTAAGTCTTAAATCCGCATTGTCATGGCGAAGAATTAAACGAAATTCTGCACGTGATGTAAGCATTCGATAAGGTTCTGCGGTTCCTTTTGTTACTAAGTCATCGATTAAAACGCCAATGTAGGCATCATTTCTTTTTAGAATGAGTGGTTCTTTTTGTTCTAGTTTTAGACTCGCGTTAATACCTGCGATTAAGCCTTGTCCAGCTGCTTCTTCATAGCCACTTGTCCCATTAATTTGGCCAGCTGTAAATAAATTTTTTATTACTTTTGTTTCTAGTGATGGCATTATTTGTAAAGGGTCTATCGCATCGTATTCAATGGCATAAGCATATTTTGAAATCACTGCGTTTTCTAAGCCACTTAAACTATGAACCATACGTTCTTGAATGTCGCGAGGCATAGACGTAGAAAATCCTTGTAAATACCATTCGTCATAATAAAGGCTTTCTGGTTCTAAAAATAATTGG
The DNA here is from genome assembly GCA_018711945.1 of Candidatus Ventrenecus avicola. Lineage (GTDB taxonomy): Bacteria > Bacillota_I > Bacilli_A > RF39 > UBA660 > Ventrenecus > Ventrenecus avicola. The sequence continues at coordinate 12,600 of DVHP01000017.1, read as the reverse complement.
TGTCTTTCTTTATCTTTAAATCTTACTAGTTTGTCTTCAATACTTGGACAATATCTTGGTCCTACACCGGTAACGTATCCACCATACATAGCAGATTTGTCTAAGTTATCTAAAATGATTTTATGAGTGTTTTCATTTGTATAAATTAGATAACATTTTTGTTGTTCATTGATTTTGTAAGCAGGAGGATTATCAAAGGAGAATGTCCAGTATGTATCATCGCCATATTCTGGAGTCATTTTAGAAAAGTCAATAGATGATGCTTTTATTCTCTGTGGTGTTCCTGTTTTTAGTCTTTGAATCGTAAATCCATATTTTTTTAAGTTATCGCTTAAATGATTACTACGTGCTTCGCCATGCGGTCCGGACGGTGTATTTTCTGCACCAATTAAAATGTTTGCTTTTAAGTATGTTCCGGTTGTTAGTATCACTGCATCGGCATATATTTTCTCACCATTTGCTAAGATGACACCTTTTACTGTTTCTCCATCGATAATTAAATCTTCCACTGTTGATTCTAGTATACTTAAATTTGGGGTGTTTTCTAGTTCGTTTTGCATATTTTTTGGATAAGTTGTTTTGTCTGCTTGAGCACGTAAGGAACGAACTGCTGGACCTTTTGAGTTATTTAGCATTTTAATTTGAAAGTGAGATATGTCTGCAATACGCCCCATAATTCCACCTAAAGCATCGATTTCTCTTACGATTATCCCTTTCGCAGTCCCGCCAATGGATGGATTACATGGCATATCTCCAATATTTTTTTTATTCATTGTGATAAGTAGTGTTTTATGTCCTTTAAAGGCTGCGATGTGACTCGCTTCAATTCCTGCGTGTCCACCACCAACAACAATTACTTCGTATTTCATTTGTTCACCTCAATTCTTTTTTCATAATAATTATATTTTCCAGGATAATTCGGAGTAAACTCCCCTTTGAATTCATATTGTAATCTCTTTAATATGGCATTCATTTTTTGATTTTGTACTTCTGTATCTGCTTTTAGTAATGAAATATGATTTTCTTTTGCAAGAACATCTGCATACTCAAAAAATTTTTGGCTGATATGTTCTCCACGATAATCTAAAAATATGGCCATGCGATGGAGAACGAGTGCTCTTTCATGAGAATTTTGGATATAAGGGTCATACTCATATTCCGTATCTTCTTTAATGCACACTAATCCTTTTATTTGGGCATTTTCTTCAAATACATATAATGAATTGTTTTCAATATCTTCTAAAAAATCTTCTTTTGAAGGATATTCTTCTGGAGTATTGCCCCATTGTGGATTGCCACTTTCATGCATCTCTTCTTTTACTTTTTGTATTTCTTTCATAATAATATCTAAATCTTCTTTTTTTGCTAAACGTATCATAGTCTCCTACTTTCCTAAACAAAATCTTTTAAATATGTTATCTACTAGTTCGTCTTCATAGGCTTCACCGATAATTTGACCTAAATACTCCCAAGACTCGCGAATTTCTATTGCTAGCATGTCAACAGGAATGTCTTTTTTGTTTTCTTCTATTACATGGTTTATGTTTTGAAGAGCTTGTTTTGCTAAAGAAATTTGTCTTGTATTAAATAGATAAGTTAAATCTTTATAGCTCATATCTTCTAGGGAAAATTCACTTAGTATTTCTTCTTTTAATTCTTCTAATCCTACATTTTTTATAGTACTACCTTTGATTATTTTTTTTGTTGTTTTTAATTCTGGTAATTTAGAAGTTAAATCTATTTTATTGATAAAGATTACTCCCTTTTCTTGTTCTACTTTCTTTAATAATTCTTTGTCTTCTTCAGTTAATAGTTCATTGTTGTTTAATACTAGAATTGTTATATCTGAACTTTCTTGAATTTTTTTGCTTTTTTCTACGCCTATTTTTTCGACAATGTCTTCAGTTTCACGGATACCAGCAGTATCAATAAAATTTAAATTAATTCCTTTGTATTGGATTGTCCCTTCGACAATGTCTCTTGTTGTTCCTGAAATATCAGTTACAATAGCTTTATCTTCTTCTAATAAAGCATTTAAAAGTGAAGATTTTCCGACATTTGGTCGACCAATAATAGCTATATTAATTCCTTCTTTGATTTTTTTACCATTTTCAGATTCTTCGACTATTTTTTGTAAAGAATTTTTTATTTCTGTTAATACAGGAGTGATGTTTTCTTTAGTAATCTCTAGTTCATCGATATACTCTGGATAGTCAATATTTACTTCGATATTGGCAAGAAGGCTTACCATTTTTTCACGTAAATCTTGGATTAATTTTGTAGTTTTACCACTGATACCATTTAAAGCTAATTTTCTGGCATTTTCATTTTTTGCTTCTAGTAAATCCTCTACACTTTCGGCTTCTAGTAAGTTAATTCTGCCATTTAAAAATGCTCTTTTGGTAAATTCTCCTGGTTCTGCTGGGACTGCTCCGTTTGTATAAAGCAGTTCTAAAATTTTATTTGCTGTTATCGAACCACCATGGCAGTTTATTTCTACTACATCTTCCATCGTATAAGTTTTTGGAGCACGCATAAGTGTTACTAAAACTTCATCAATAATTGTGTCATTGTCTTTTATATAACCATAATGAATTGTATGGGATTTGGCAGTCGAAAATTTTTTGTTTGTAAAGATTTTACTAACGATTGCAATCGATTCCGGACCACTTAATCTCACAATATTAATTGCTCCAACACCTAGTGAATTTGTTGAAATTGCAGCGATTGTTGTATCCATATTACCACTTCCATTCGCGGGTATTATACCATTATTTTATAAATTCAGCAATTTTCTACTTAGAATTATCTTTCTTTGTAATTCTTCTTTTTCTTCCTCTGTAATTGGAAAACCATAACGACATCTTTCTTCTAGTGGCAAATTTAAACATTCCTTTGTTAAGCCTTTTTTAATTGAATCATAAATAATGGATTGTTTCCATGCTTTTTGTAAATGACCAAGATTTACAAATTTTTGAAATGGAAAGTTCGTTTTGGCATATACTTCTAGTACTTTATTTAATATCTCATAATTAAAGTATGTAAATAACTCTACTTCTTGGTGATTGAGTCTTAGAATATGTAAGATTTTTTTCATAATTTTGCAGGCATCTATTTCTGCCATTGTTTCTAACGGAGCATATAAATATGATTTATCTATTCTCTTTTGAGTTAATTCTGTTAGTTTTTTATTTACTGTATTTTTCTTTCCCAATATATTCATAAGAAATTCTTCTAAATCAGTAATTGATACGATACTCCAAGATATGAAAGTTACAGCATCTTCAATTGTATTTGTTTCTTCTTTTTTCTTCTCGTCGTAAATTTTATATTGTTTAACGTGGATTAATTCATGCATTAATGTTTTAAGAATTAATAAATTTTTTATTAGGAATGAATTATTACTGTGTAAAAAATAGGTAATTATAAAGGATATTTCGTTATTTAAATTCTGTTGGTATATTGTTATACTTCTACTAATATTAGTATAACTCATTATTGTATTATCCGGCGAACTTTCATCATAAACAATACTGTTTAAATATTTCTTTGAGTTATAGTTATCTACCACTATTTCAGCGAAAGATTCTATGAATTCTTTATCTATTATTTTTTCTTTTTTGGTATAATCATAAATTAATTTCGCAAGTTGTTCTTCCATTGTCACTCAACTTCCTTTGTTTGTCTATATTATCACAATTTGTATTATATGAAAATAAAAAACAGATTACTCTGCTTTTATAATTACATGACGGTTTGGTTCTTCGCCTTCACTTACCGTGGATACGCCTTTAAAGTTAGATAATTTATTATGAATAATTCTTCTTTCATAGGAATTCATATTATCTAGAACTGCATCCACTTTGGTTGCTCGAACTTCTTTGGCAAGTCTTATAGCTAATCTTTCTAAGTGTTCGATTCTTTTGTCTTTATAGTTTTCTACATCTAAAACTATTTTCGGTGATATATTCCATTCTATATTCATTTTTGCGCGAACCATTGTCTCTAAAGCCTTTAATGTTTGGCCATTTTTACCAATTAAGATAGAATTATTATCAGAATACATAGTAATTTCATAGGTATCTTCTCTTTTTGAACTTTCAAATTGAACAGTAAGGCCCATATTTTCAATGATTTCTTTTAAGTATTTTTTCATTTCATCCATAAGTTCAATCTCTGAAATTGCTGTGACTTCATACATGGTAGATTTAAATAATTTACCACTTGTTTTTTCTTTTTTTGTATAGATGATTTTTTCTGTTTTTAATTCATTTTTGGCATTTTCAATGGCTTCAATTAAAGTCTTTGCTTCGGTAACTACTGGCATATTATCACTTCTTTCTAACTTTTTTTTCTTTTGAGTCCTTTTTTGAAACTTTCTTTTCTTGGTGTTTTACTTCTATTACTTTTTTATTTGATTTCTTTTCTTTAGACTTTGGTTTGGTTCCGAGTTCTTCTTTACTCAAAATCTTTTTTATTATATAGTTTTGCACGACAGTAAATCCATTTACAACAATCCAGTAAAAAGCAATTGCAGTTGGTAAGCTAAATGATGCGATTGATATACTGATAATTACAAACATAAACATGAAATTCATTTGTTTCATCATTTCATTGTTTTGACCATTCTTCATTGTGTTTTTGAAAGATAGATACGTCGTTGCGACAATTAAGAAGATTAAAACAATGTAGATATATTCTCCTTGACCAAGTCCCTTCCATGGAGTCATTCCTAAATTCATTCCAAAAAGCTTGCCTTCAAAAATGGCAGGCACTTTATTGATTGCTGATAAAAAGGCAAAGAATAAAGGAATTTGAATTAATGCAACTAGGCAACCTGATACTGGATTTATTTTATATTTTTGATAAACCATCATCATTTCTTGGCTCTTTGCCATCATCGAATCACTGTCGGTTTTATTTTCGTATTTCTTTTCAATTCTTGCAATCTCTGGTTGGGCTTTTTGCATGTTGTTTGTTTGTCTCATACTTTTTAGTGAGAATGGTAATAAGATTAAACGAATTAATAAACCAACAAACATAACGGAAATACCAAAGTTATTAAATAAATAACCAAACTTTAAAATTACTAATGCTAGAGGTCTTACTAATATTGCCTCCCATAAACCATTGTATTCATTTGATGTTAGACTAAATTCACTACAAAGTGGTAAGTCTTCTACTTTGACAGATAATTGATCTGCATGGTCTTGGTAAATTTTATATAGTTCTGAATCTGCTGCTGGTTGACATAATATATCTTTTTGTACACTTTGTCCAGTCGCTTCATTGACAATGATATTGCCATTTTCATCTTTTAAGTAATCATTTGTTCCGCAGCCACTTGTTAAAAAGATGATGCAGATTACTATCATTGCTAATATTTTATTTTGATGTTTCATTTTTTCTCCTTTTCTTCATTAAATCACGAAAACTCTCTTGCAACTCTTGATAAGAAAGATTTTTTGTGTTTTCTTTCATTATTATAATATAATCCTCGTTAAACGGCAATTCTTTTTTGTATTCATCTAAAATAACCCGCATTCTTCTTTTTAATTTGTTTCGATTGACCGCATTTCCTAATTTTTTTGAAACTGCTATTCCAAAATGTGGATAACTATATTTTCCTTTCCTTATATATACAGAAAAGTTTTTATTTTTTAAATATCTTTCATTTCGGATAATTTCGGAAAATTCTTGATGAGGTTTAATCATTTCTGTTCTTTTCATGGATTAACTCCTTTCATAAATGAAAAAAAGCCACATAAAAGATGTGGTTTTTTAACTGCAAAGTCTTTTACGACCTTTTTTTCTTCTACTTTTTAAAATATTGGACTCTTTACGAGCAAAAAAGCCATGTTTCTTTGCTCTTTTTCTCTTATTAGGTTGATAAGTTCCGACTTTCATAGTATCCCTCCTTCGTTTAAAGCTCCCTTATTATAATATTAAATATTTATAAAAGTCAATCTTTTCTTGAAATCTGGACAGTTAAATTCTTATTGTTTATAACTATTCACATTTTGTTTCTTTTATTTTTCCTTATTTTATCGACATATTTTGAGATTTATACACATATTCACATCATGTGGATAATTTTTATACACAGTTTTCACTTATACACTTCGATGTGAATAAAAATTTGTGGATAATGTGGATAACTGCTTTTTTTGTAGGTTTTATGCTGGGTTGTAATGTTGATAAGTTGTGGAAAAGTGAAGTTTTGGTAATTTGTGCTTGGAAAGAGAGAGAAAAAAGTGTAGAATAATGTTGATAAATGTGAAGCGGGGTGGTTTAATGGATGAAAAAGATCTTTGGCAATCGGTATTAAATGAAATTTATCCAGAAGTAAATTCCGCTTCTTTTCATGCTTGGTTTAATGATTTAAAGCTTATTAAGATTAAAGATAATAAAGTATATATTCAAGTTCCAATGGAAATACATAAACGTATTCTTACAACTAATTATTATAATTTAATTGATGATGCTTTTTATAAAGTATCTAATCATAATTATGAATTTGAATTTTTATTAAAAGAGGAAATTGATGATGATTTATTAGAAGTTCAGAAAAATGTGGATAATGTGGATAACTTTTCTCCAATTCCTACTTATGTAGATAATGTAGAGACTACTTATGAAGAATGGGAAACGAATTTAATTCCTGAATTAAACTTTAATAACTATGTAGTAGGGGATTCTAATCGACTCGCTAAAACGGCTGGAATGATTGTTGCGGAGCAACCGGGAAAAGTGCATAACCCTTTATTTATCTACGGAAAGAGTGGACTAGGAAAAACTCATTTAATGCATGCAATAGGCAATTATATAGTAGAACACTCGAAAAAAAAGGTGTTATACACAACAAGTGAAATGTTCAAAGATGAATACATCAACATTATAAATAGTGATAATAAGAATAATATTCAAAGTGCGGCTAATTTTAAAAAGAAATATAGGGAAGTAGACGTATTAATTATTGATGATATTCAGTATCTTGTCGGTGCTGAAAAGACTCAGCAAGAATTTTTCCACACTTTCAATGCCTTACATCAAGCAAATAAACAGATTATTATTAGTTCTGATCGGAGTCCTGATGACTTGAAATTGTTAGAAGAAAGGCTTAGAAGTCGATTTATGTGGGGACTTCCTGTAGATATTTATCCACCGGACTTTGATTTGCGATGTAAAATTATCAGAGCTAAGCTTAAAAATATGACAATTTCGACGAGAATTGATGAAAATGTTATTGAATATATCGCGAATAATTGTCAAAATGATGTTCGATTTTTAGAAGGAGCACTGAACCGGCTAATGGCCTATACAGCAATGATTGTTCCAGAGAAAGTCGACTTAAATTTTGCAATTGAAGCACTTGGGGATTACGTTAATCACAATATCTATAAAACTAATAGTATTGAGGGAATTCAAAAAGCAGTAGCGGATTACTTTAAAATTACGGTAGATGACTTAAAAGGAAAGAGAAGAAGTGCTAATATTGCTTATCCAAGACAAATTGCGATGTATTTATCACGACAACTTACGGAGGAAAACTTAAATCGAATAGGGCTTGAGTTTGGTGGACGAGACCATTCGACAGTTATCCACGCTTGTGATAAAATAGCTATGGATATTAAGGAGAATCCTATGGTAGCAAATCAGATTAAAGAGATACAAAATAAGATGTAATGTGCGTAACTTTTTGAAATGTGAATAGTTATCCACGACAAAATTCGACAATGGATGTAGTATTTATAAGGAATATTCAAAGTTATCCACATTATCCACCGTATTAATAATATTAATAATATATATAAATAATAAAGAAAGAGGGTAGAATTATGAAATTTGCAATTGATAAAAGTATATTATTAGAAAATTTAAATAATGTTGTTAGAGGAATTAGTACAAAAAATGTTATACCAGTATTAAATGGTATTAAATTTGAATTAAAAGAAGAGGGTTTAACATTAATGGCTAGTGATAGTGAGCTTACTATTGAGTCTTTTATAGATAGTAAACTTATTAAGAATATTGAAAGTACTGGGACTATTATTATTAGTAGTAAGTATATTTTAGATATTATTAGAAAGATGCCTAGTGATGTTATTCAATTTGAAATGCAAGATAGTTTAAAGATTAAGATTTATTCTGATTTTAATCAATATAATTTAAATTGTTTAGATCCTAGTGAATATCCTAGTATTAAGCTTTTAAGTCATAAAGACCCTATTACTATTAAAGGAGATGTTTTAAAAGAACTTATTAATCAAACTAGTTTTGCGATTTCTAATCAAGAATTGAGACCTATTTTAACTGGCTTAAATATTAAAATTAATGGAGATTATTTAGAAGTTATCGCGACTGACTCTTATCGTTTGGCTAAGAAAAATATTAAGTTAGATCAACCTGTTCAAGAGGATGTTAATATTGTTATTCCAGGAAAGAATATTATTGAATTAGAACATATTTTAGTAGATGATGATATTGTTTCTATCAATGTATTTAATAATCGTGTCTTATTTGAATATAAGAACTTGAAGTTTCAAACAAATATTTTGTCAGGAAGTTATCCAAATACTTCAAATTTAATTCCAACAGAATTTGAAATTATAGTACAAACTAAGAAAAGTGAATTTATGGGAGCCGTTGATAGAGCAGCCCTTCTTACGCAAGGAAAAGATAAGAATATTATTAAGATGAAAGTTGAAAACAAAGAAATGATTATTAATTCTTATGCTTCTGAAATTGGTAAAACTGAAGAAAGAGTTTCTATTGATACTGATGAAAAGTCTAATATTGATATTTCTTTCAGTGCAAAATATATGATGGATGCTTTAAAAACAATTAAAGATGAAGATATTTTGATTCTTCTTAATAATGATGTAAAGCCTATTGTGCTTAAGTCTTTGACGGATGAGTCTTTAATTCAACTTATTTTACCAATTAAAACTTATTAATAGCTGAAAAGCTATTTTTTTTCGACATTTTTTTCTAGTTTTCTATGTTATTCTATAGTCAATTTTCATTATTTAGGGGGGATTTGTTTGGAAAATTACGAAATTAATGAAGAAACAATGGCTGTATTACCTATTAACGAACATTGTTCAAAAATTTATGAAACAGATAGTGTATTTTATGTGAATAAGGGCACTACTGCTATTATGGAAGATAGTTGTCTTTATTTCGGAAGTACTTTGGATGGGAGAAGAAAAGGAACTCAAGATATGATAGGAGTAAATTATAAAGCACCTATTATAGTGGAAGAATCGAAAGAAATGATTTTTTTTCCTACTTCTTCTAGTCGTTATCATGACAGTGTGTGGATAAGTCTAAAACATATCCACAATTACTATATGGAAAATAATTTTTTGGTTATCGAATTTGAAAATCAGCAAAAAGTGTACCTTAAATATTCTTATGGAATTATCGATAATCAAATTCTTAGAGCTACAAGATTGGAAAGTACTTTAAGAGGGCGAAAAACTTCAAAAAAACGTTTTAAATAAGCTTTTTTTGTGATATAATGATTGTAGGTATAGGTGTACTTCCGTACCTATATTTTTTCTGTAAATCAAAATTAAGGGGCATTATTATGAAAATTGAATTTTTAAAGTTGTTGAATTTTAGAAATTATTCCAAATTAAATTTATCTTTTCATCCGTCACTTAATATTATTTATGGAAAAAATGGCTCTGGAAAGACAAATTTAGTAGAAGGAATTTATGTTCTTGCTGTGACACGTAGTTTTCGTTTGGCAAGCGAAAAGACCTTAATCTCTCTTCATGCTTCGTTATGTAAAGTCGAGGGAAATGTTTATAACCGCTTTAAAACGAATTATCAAGTTTTTTTATCAAAAGATGGTAAAAAAGTGAAGATTAATAATAATAAAGTGTCTAGAGTAAGTGATTATATTTCTAAAATTACTGTAGTGTTGTTTCATCCAGATGATTTAAGGTTTATTAAAGATACACCAAGTACCAGGCGAAAGAATTTAAATATTTCTATTTCTTTGGTTACCGTAGAATATCTTCGTTATTTAAATAATTATAATAAGATATTAAAGCAGAGAAATGCTTATTTAAAGCAAATGTTTCAACATCACAATGAGAATTCATCGTATTTGAATATTTTGACTGAAAAATTAGTGGATTATGGTATTTATTTGTATCAGAAGCGATTAGAGTTTGTTTCGGCTATTAATGAGTATATTGATACAATTTACAAAAAAATCGCTGGAGTAGGCAAATTAGAAATCCGTTATCTTAGTGATTATGATTGTAAAAATAAGGAAGAAATTCTTGTGATGTATCAGAAAAATTTAGAAAAAGATATAATGTTTGGCAAAACGAATGTTGGAATTCATACGGATGATTTGAAATTTTTATTAGATGGTAAGGATTTGAAAGAATATGGGAGTGAAGGGCAACAAAAAAATGCCATTATTTCTTATAAATTTAGTGAATTAGAGATATTTAAAGAGAAAACTGGGACTTATCCTATTTTAATTTTAGACGATTTGTTTAGTGAATTGGATCAAGAGAAAATAGAAAATATTTTGTCTTTGCTAAAATGTGACTATCAGACTTTTATTACAACAACTAATCTGGATCATTTTAAGTCTTTGAAAGAGTTTTCTTATAAAACAATTCATATTGAACAAGGGAGTGTAGTGGAGGAGAGTGAACATGAATAGTGATAAGAAGGAACATTATGGTGATAGTGATATTCAAGTCTTAGAAGGCTTGGAAGCTGTTCGTAAACGTCCTGGAATGTACATAGGAAATACGAATGAAGCGGGACTTCATCATCTTGTTTGGGAAATTGTTGACAATGCAGTAGATGAGGCTTTGGCTGGTTACTGTGATGATATTGAAGTAGAGATTCTTAAAGGAAATGTTATTACAGTCAAGGATGACGGACGTGGTATGCCGACTGGAATGAATGAAAAGACTGGTTTATCTACAATTGAAACTATTTTTACTGTATTGCACGCTGGTGGTAAATTTGGCGGTGGAGGTTACAAGGTTTCTGGTGGTCTTCACGGTGTTGGAGCTAGTGTTGTAAATGCGTTATCTGATTGGCTTGAAGTAAGAGTTTATCGTGATGGTCATGTATATTTTCAAAGATTTGAAAATGGTGGACATCCAGTAGAACCTTTAAAAGTGATTGATGATTGTGATCCAGATAGAACAGGAACTACGGTAACTTTCCATGCGGATCCAACTTGTTTTGAAACGACTATTTATAACTGGGATATTTTGTATAAGCGTCTTCAAGAAATGGCTTTCTTAAATAAAGGTATTCGTATTACTTTGATTGATCATAGAGAAGATGAGAAAAAGGAAATTTTCCATTATAATGGAGGAATTATTGAGTATGTACAGATGCTTAATAAAAATAAACAACCTTTATTTGATGATATTGTTTATGTAGAAGGTAGAGAGAATGATATTTTGATTGAAGTGGCTATGCAGTATAATGATAGTTATAATTCATCTATTTATTCTTTTACGAATAATATTCATACGACTGAGGGTGGAACTCATGAAGATGGAGTCAAACAAGCTTTAACTCGTGTGATTAATAATTATGCGAAACAAAATAAATTGTTAAAAGATAATGATGATAGTCTAACTGGTGAGGATGTTCGTGAAGGAGTCGTTATGATTATTTCTTGTAAGCATCCAAATCCTCAATTTGAAGGACAAACGAAGACCAAACTTGGTAATAGTGAAGTAAAAAAGATAGCTAGTGATGTGTTTGGTAATGGATTAGAACGTTTTTTGATGGAAAATCCAGATGCAGCACGGGTTATTGTTGAAAAGTGTATGACTGCATCTAGGGCTCGTTTGGCTGCTAAGAAGGCAAGAGAATTAACTAGAAGAAAAACAGCTTTAGATGGTTTTAATACTATTGGAAAACTTGCAGATTGTACTAGTAAAGATGCATCTATTTCTGAAATTTTTTTAGTCGAGGGAGACTCAGCTGGTGGTTCTGCGAAGGATGCAAGAATTCCTGCTACACAAGCTATACTTCCTTTACGTGGTAAAATATTAAATGTTGAAAAGGCACGTTTAGATAGAGCTTTAGCTAATGAAGAGATTAGAACTATTATTACAGCGTTTGGAACTGGTATTGGTGATGAGTTTGATTTATCAAAATTACGTTATCATAAAATAATTATTATGACAGATGCTGATGTTGATGGTGATCATATTCGTGTATTATTACTTACGTTATTTTATCGTTTCTTTAGACCAATTGTTGAGGCTGGACATGTTTACGCAGCTCAACCTCCTTTGTATAAAGTTGTTTATGGTAAGACAATTAAATATGTGCAAACAGATGAGGAATTAGCAGAGTATCGTGCGTCGTTACCACCTAATGCTAAGCCTATAGTTAATCGTTTTAAAGGTTTAGGGGAAATGGATGCTATAGATTTACGAGAAACAACTATGCATATTGATAATCGTGTATTAAGAAGAATAACTGTGGAAGACGCGATGAGTGCAGATAAAGTATTTTCAGATTTAATGGGAGAAGATGTTGCTCCTAGAAAGTCTTTTATTGAAGAAAATGCAAAATTTGCAGAAAACTTAG
>DVHP01000016.1 GCA_018711945.1 Candidatus Ventrenecus avicola | reverse complement strand
AAAAGAGAAAAGGAATACCGTGAGGTATTCCAAGGGAAGAAATAGAAAATTTATTTTCTACTTTATTCCTTTTTGTTCTTCTGTTTCCAAATACTCGTTATAATCAGCAATAGCATCATAATCCCCAAAATGATTGGGAGTGAATGATAAATCCATAGTTCTTCTTTATAGTATGTGCCAGTATATAAAGAGATTGCACATAGTAAAATTAATATTCCGATATATAGTATATTTTTTCTTTTTTGAGGTAATAATTCTTTTAAATTATAGCCAGTAATAGAAAGAGTAATGAATAAGCTAAATAACCAGGTGATGGAGACGATATTTTCTACTTTTTCAATGAAATTAAATAATTTGATTTTTTTCATTGTCATGTATTCTGGGAAACGATAAATTTGGGTTAAGTTAGGCCCTAATACACCAGTGATTACAAGGGCAATAATGAGTATCCCAAGCATCGATAGTAAATATGATTTTGAAAGTTTATGGTCTAATTCGACATTCCATAATAGGAAGAATGGCGCAGTAGAATAAATCGCAAAATATATAGTCCCTTTTAATATATCCATTCCATTTGCAGTTAAAATAGGTCCGAAGTAGGATAGTTTGATGTTTTGAAATAATCCGAAGACGACAAAGATATATATGATAATGGAGATTGGAAATAATATTTCGGTGACTTTGGCAATCGTCGAAAATCCATGCTTTGTAATTTTATAAATAATAAATGGAATTGGTAAGATAATATAGAGAATCGGCGATTTGATTAAGTAGAAGGAAGAACAAAATGTTTCGAAAATAAAGAAAATTTGTGTGAAGATAAAGAAATTGTAAAGAAAGAATAGGCATTTTGATAGCATAGAATCTAGTGGGTGGTTCTTTTTCCATTTTTCAAAGAAGAAAATGATTAGAAATCCTAAAATACTTCCTAATATAGCTGCGATCCATGTATCTTTATTTAATAGTTTAAAGAGGATAGAAAATCCAAATCCAATAAAGAATGTTCTTCCTAAAAAGTAGGATAGAGTTGTTGTTTTTACATTATTCATTTTCTTTCACCTCAAATATTAATCCGTTTTTATTGATGTTTACTTCTATGCCGTATGCAAAATTCCATGTATACCAAGAATCAAGTGGCGTGCGATATTTTTTATAGTATTGGTCGCTGATTCCTAGAATATCAGTTTTCTCTTCTTTTAATTTGTTTATTACATTTTGATATTCTTCTTCAATTAAGGGTTTGGCAAGATTCGCTAATTTGTTATAAGTATCGGGTTTCCTAAAATCATAATGGCAAGAGTCTTCAATGATAGAAGCATTTAGTTTACTTTGGACGGTAATGTTATTTTCTTGAAACTCAAAGCTCGTTCCATCGTTTTGGTACAATTTAATTGTTATATATTTTTCTTTTTTATTTTCACAAGGAATATTGATATAGTAATTGGTGGAATCGTTATTTAAAGTGTTAAAGGTGATAGCTTCTTCTGTATCTAAGAAAAAAGAAAATTCATATTCATGGAACGCTGCAATACCAGATAGTAAAAGGGTATCCTCGTCTTTGCTAATCGTATTGATATAGCCATCACGGTAAGGATCAATAATTTCACTGGTAAATTCTTCAAAATCTTTTAAAATCGAAATGCTATCATTGGTTTTATTGTTTTCGATCATACTTTGAATAGAGGTGGATACTATAGGATTTTCAGTAGTTGTTGTTTCTAGTATTTCGGAGGCCTTGGATCCTTTGGCTAGAACTGGAAGAAAAATGTTACGAATTGCTGCATCTCTAATCATATAATCTAAGACTTCACTTAGTTTTTCTTTTGCGACTTCTTCGCCTAAGATTAATATTTTTAAATGAGAATAGTAAGGTTCTTTACTGAGGCGAGAATGACAGTCTTGAAAGGCTTTATCAAGGGTAGGACCAGAGCCTTTGACATAGTAAGTTTTGCTACTTTCTTCCTCTTGATTACTACTTTTTTTGTTGTTTAATATCTCTAAATCAATATGGAAAGCATCTTCTTCGTAGTCGATTGCAACTCCGGCAATGATTGCGCGATTGTTAAGTTCTTGGTAATCATAGCAACCTGTTAAAAATAATGGAATGATTAGTAATAATAATAGCTTTTTCATGAATCTGTACTCCTTTGCTTTGTTTTATTGTTTGGGGCTAGAAGAGAGCTTCTTTCGGTATCTTTTAAGATATCTTTTTTTAGTAATCCTTTAAAGAGATAGGTTTTATCAAATGGGGCAATTGGATAAAAATAAGGTTTGCCCATTGTTTTTAATTCGGTGATGTGACATAGGAAATACAAGAATGCTAAGACGATACCATACAAACCATAGAAAGCCGCGGCAATCAGGAATATGATGCGCCAGTGTCTAGCAGCATTTACCACTTCTTGTTCGGTAAAAATCAGGCTTGTAATAAATGTAAATGCGATCACGATAATCATGATGGGACTTACAAATCCCGCATTTACAGCTGCTTCCCCTAAAATTAAAGCGCCTAATATGGAAATAGCACTGCCATAGGAGTTTGGAAATCTTACATCACTTTCTCTTAATATTTCATAAATAATTAGCATCATCACTGCTTCGACAATTGCCGGGAAAGGCACATTATCTCGTTGGGTACTAAAGTTAATTAACAGAGTCGTTGGGATAGTTTCGGGATTATAATTAATTAAAGCAATATAAATAGCTGGGGCTAGAATTGTTAAAAAGAAACAGCAGAAGCGTAATACTTTTAAAAAATTTATATTATTACTTTTTTTATAATTATCGGAAACTGGGTTTAAGAAATCAGAGAAAAAGCCTGGTACTATAAGGGCAAAGGGAGATGTGTCAACAAAGAGAAGCACTTTCCCTGCTAATAATGCATTGCTTGCTGTATCAGGACGTTCGGTTTTTATTACAGTAGGAAAATGGGTATTATTTTCTTCGGATAAGTATTCGGAAACATTTCCAGAATCTAGAATGCCATCGACATCGACTTTTTTTAGCTCTGACTCGACATGTGTGACGAGATCTTCTTCACAGATGTCATCGAAATAGAGAATTTCAATCATGGTTTTTGTTTTTCTTCCTAAAACAACGCTTTTGGCTTTTAGGTTTTTGCTTTTAAGTCGTCTTTTTAATAACCCCAAGTTGATTTGAATGTTTTCTGTAAAAGCATCTTTAGGTCCGAAGACTGCTTGTTCGGTTGTTGGTTCTGGGATACCACGTTGGATATCTGCACGTGTTTCTAGCGCGATGATTTCTTTTCCACATATGACAATAGTAAATCCATTGGTGATATAGAATTCAATCTCGTCTGCATTTTTTAAAATCTTGGTGTTTGGAGCTGGAATTAAGCTCGGTAAATCTTTAAAATTTCCTTTTTTTATGGCGTTTAGAAAACTAATATTTTTCAAGATATAATCATTTACTTTATCGCTGCCAGTGACACTTTCTAAGTAGATGACATAGATCGTTTTTAATAGAGATACTTTAATCGGTTTGATTACTAGATCGACCGTGTCACTAAAGTCTTTTTCAATTCTTTTTACTATTTCATTCTTCATAAACCTCACCATTTTTAGTATGGTAGTATTTGGAAGATTTAAACCTAAATTTTTTGACGGAGTAGTAATGATTTTAAAAATGTGTTAAAATGTATAGGATTTTATGGCATGTTTTGTAAAAAAACGTGCTATAAATTTATTGTACCGAATTGCAAGCAAAGTGAAACTGAATATTCTATAAGGAAAAAGTAAATTATTTATTTTCCTTTTTTGTTGCAATCAGTAAACAACTTAGTTTATAGCACCTTATTTTATAGAATAAACTATGCATTTCAGAGTATAGAACCCCTTACCCCATAAGCTTTGCTATGCGGCAAAATGAGTTATATTATCGTTTGTAATTTCAGGAACGATTTGGAAGAAAGAAACAAAAGGAAAGATGAAGACTACCGCAAGATGGACATTTCCATTCTGGTAATACTCTTTCTGTTTTTCTCTTCCATCTTCTAACTCTTTGAATTAACATTTTGCATTGATGTAATAATTTCTTTTTCACTGAATTAGCAAATAATCCATAATGTTTGATTTTCGTAAAAGATTTCGGTAAAACATGTAGAAAAAACCTTCTTAAGAATTCCATGGCAGATAACTTCATGATTTTTATTTTTCCATTATCTTTGTAATCTTTATATTCAAAAGTAATGGTTCCATTTGAAATGTCTTTGATTCGTTCATTGGATATTGCTACTCGAAAGGAATATCTTCCTAAGTATTCTATCACATTTTCTGCAGAACCTTTCGGAGGCTCTATATAAGTGACCCAGTCCTTATTATAAAGAGGTCTTAAAAAGTTGTTAAATTGTTGAAAGTCTTTGAGATGAATCAGATGTTCTGGAAAAATCAGTCTGGAGTGACTTTTTTTTAACAAATTCAAAAATTTTCCTTTGAATAAATTTGTTAGTACTTGTACTTTAAATAGATAATGATGTTTTGATTCTATCCATTGGTCATTATATAATCCGCCACCTGTTACAATAGAATGAATATGAGGATGATACTCCATAGAAGAACCCCAAGTATGCAAAATAGATGTGATTCCTATCTTTGCTCCTAACCATTTTGGATCTTTTGCTAAATCCATAATGGATTGTGATGTAGCTTGAAATAGGATATTGTATAATAGCTTTTGGTTGTAGAGACAAAGCTCGTTTAACTCATGAGGAATAGTTGTCACAATATGAAAATAAGAACAATGGAGCAGATTTTCTGTTTCTCAATGAATCCATTTCTCTTTTTGATAAGACTGACACATCGGACAATGTCTATTTCTACAACTATTAAAAGAAGTAAAGACTTCTCCACAATCTTGGCAAGTCATTGTATGAACTCCTAATTGTTCTGTTTTACATTTTGTAATGGCATTATACACTTTCCATTGCTCTTTGGATAACTTGTGTTGTTTGATATATTCTGGACCATAGGCTTGGAATATTTCCTGAATGGTATGTTTAGACATATTTGATTCCCTCTAATTCATTGAAATTTAAAGCAATGTGAAGATAAATATTTGTAGTATTTAAATGGGCATGTCCTAACATGTTTTTTAAAGTGATAATATTTCCTCCATTCATAAGATAATAACTTGCAAAGGAATGTCTTAAAGAATGAAAAGAAATATTATCCTCTAATTCATAAGCTTTTTTGATAGTAGTAAAGTAATTAGTAATACTTTTAGAATTGATTGGACTTTTATGATCATAAGAAGAAAATAAAAATCCTTGCTTTTGAGTAATTTGTTGTTCTTTACAATATATTCTTAAATATTTCGTGACGATATCAGGAAGAAATCGTATACCGTTCTTTTTTTCCTTTCCCTAATACTTTTAATTTATGTTCTTCAGGGAAAATATTTTCGATTCTAAGTGTAGCTACTTCACTAGCTCTTAACCCACAGCAAAATGCAAGTAATAACCAACATTTGTATTTTAAACAATGTTCCTCATTTACTAATTTCAAAAAAAGTTGTTTGGAGATGATTGTAGGCATCTTTTTTGCTATTTTAGAAGAAGGTAACACATCTTTATTTAGCTTGCGATTAAAACATACAGAATAGAAAAAACGAACAGAAGCAATCCCAACGTTTAAAGTAGAAGCACATCTTTCTTTTTGAATGTACTTTTTTATAAAATAATCAGCGATTTGATCTTCTGAGAGCTTATTGATTTCAATATCATCTGCAAAGTAGTTTAAGAATCTAATGATATGAGACTTGTAATTCAAAAATGTTTTTGAACTTTTTCCTCCTAACTCTAAAGTATATTTCACTTTTTCCAACCACTTTTCTTTATTCTTTTTTGAATTTTTCATAAAAAATCTC
>DVHP01000144.1 GCA_018711945.1 Candidatus Ventrenecus avicola | reverse complement strand
TTAACCGTTGGGTCGTAGGTTCGAGTCCTACATTGAGCGCCATATAGTTTAAAACATTGAAAAATGTTTTAATAAATCAAGTTTTCTTTTAAAATTATATAGTAGGTTATTAAAAGAAAAGCTTTTTGAATTAAGAGTACTCAGTACTCTTTTTTCTTGTGATAAATCTTGATGTACATATACTTTAGACGTTACTTGAATATTACTATGACCTAATAACTTAGAAACGTTGTTGATAGGTATTCCATTACTAATTAAGAATGTAGCATAAGAATGTCTAAATTGATGTTGTGTAATAGGTCTAATATTCATACGTTCACAAGCAATTCTTTTGTATCTATCACAAGTAGACGAACTAAGAGGCTTGTCACCACCAAATATAAAGCAATCAACTTTACAACCATACATCTTATACAAAACTTTCAAATACTTTAAAACTCTTTTTGAAAGTAATATTTCTCTATTAGAATATACATTCTTACAAGATATCAATTCACGTTTACCACGTCGTTCTATAGATTTATTAATAGAAATATACTTTCCATGTATATCACTAAATTTTAATGCCATAGCTTCACTAGGACGCGTACCAGTAAAAAACATAAAAGTATAATAAGCTTCATAAACATAATTATCAAAACCTTTAATAAAAGTATTAAACTCACTTAAAGTATAATAATCAGATTTATGGATTTCATGGTGTCGTTTAAAACTTCCAACATCACGCACATAATTACGTTCTAAATTAAGATATAAATAACAATAATCAAAGAATTCACAAAAGACATAATAAATCTTTGCATTGTATTTATTACTATAATTAAAATTAGCAATAATGTCTTTCCACTTCAAAATATCCTTTTCGCTGAGTGAATAAATATCTCTACCTTTAAAGTAAGGTAAAACTTTTGTTTTAAAATCATATAGTAGGTTGTTAAAACTTTGTTTTTTATGCCGTTTCTTAGCATATTCTTTAAATTCTTTGTAAGCTTCTTCAAAGCTCATTTTTTTATCTCCTCGCTCTCACGGAGATTATTATACATATTTTTTCTTTTTTGTCAAATTTTTATCTACCTCCTCGTTGGTAATATTATACCAAATCTTCATTCAAATTACTAGTAAAATCAGTATTCAACGATAAATACAAGCTTTTGGAGTTTTCCGTTTTCTTCTCGACCAAATCCTTAACGTTGTACTGATCAATGAATATACTCAATGTCTCTTCATCAAGTTGTGCATACTCTATAGGAGGTTTTTCTAGGTCTCTAGAACACCAGTATCTTTTTTTGTAAGATTTATCAATCAAATCTTTTGTAATGTACTTACTAACATAGACAGAAACAGCTTCCTGGTTCTGAATTTCACTCACAGTTGTATAACCATAATGATAATTTTCTAAGTTATAAATCTGTAAACCATTCTTTTTAATCAATCTACCTTTATCGTTCCTAGCTTCTATTAATTTCCAATTCGGTACATTTTTAAATACACCATGCCAGTGCACTCTACCACTTTTGTGCAACTCTGGTGTCATTACATATGACATTCCTGGATTTTGATGTTGCATGTTATCTATCCATTTTCGCATAGCTTTCACAACTACATCATAATCAAGTGAATCTACTTCGCCAGGATTAAAAGTCAGAGTCACAAAGTATTGCCAGGGTTCTTTTAATCCGTTATGATATATCAAGTCTACAATATTCATTTTTGTTCTATATAAATTTTTTTTACGTTGTCGTTCTCTCTCTTCTTCTGTTATTTCTGTTAAACTATTTTTCTTTTTTTCTTGTCCATAGCCTTTCAAATTAGAATAACTATGGAAAATGACTTTCTTCTCTTTATTCGCATACGTTTTTATTCGTGTATTATACTCAGCAACAATAGTATGAGTAGTGTCATTTTTATGTTTTAGAACGTCCACGTTTAGCTCCTTTCTATACACCTAATTAGATGTGAAAATTCGTTTAAGTGAACCTTTAGTCAAGTAGAACGGTTCACTTTTTGTTTGTTAAAAAAGAAAATTTTGCTTTAAGCTTTAGATAATGTTTCATATCCTAATTTTTGAAATAAAACTTACGACTCCGATTAAATACAATACTCTGTTTCTTCTTGACAACAGGAACCCGTTTTCGTGATTAGAAACGAGTAAGGAAGCCGACACTATAAAAGGAAGAATTAAAAGAAAGGTGTCGTTTCAGCAAAAAAGCATATCACGAAAACCCTATTATCAAGAACAAACTCCTATCGATTAAAGAATGAAACAAAATCATTCTAAATTGTGCAAAATTTAAAGAAAAAATGTTTTTCTTTTTTAACTAATATTTAAGATTGGAATCTTTCTAATAATCCACATAGTAAAGTCATAAATGTGTTCAAAATTTAAAACAATAATCAACCACGGAATTAACGCACCAACCAATTCAATATCAATAAAAAATCCTAGCAAATCTAAATTATCAAATATCAAATTAATAAATCCATTTAAACTATTAAGAACACCACTATCAAAATTAGGAATATCTGGAAGTAAACCAAAAATAATCGTAAGCAACATCTCACACAATTCTAAAACAGCAGTAATTATCATTTAATACGCCTCCTTCTCGTCGTAGTAGTAGTAATTGAACTTCCATCAGACCTTGTCTTAGACTGAGAACCACTAAGCCCAGCATTACCTTGACCAATTCGATTACGAACAGACAACGAAGACGAAGCAGACGAACGGTCAGTAAAACTCTGAGAATCAGTCGTAGAAGTAATCTCATAAACTTGAACATCATGAGAACCAAGCACAGAATTAATTTTATTCATACATAAATTTAAAAACGATAAAATAATCAATCCATTCAAACATGTAAAATATAAATCATGAAAAGTAGCAATTGTAGAATTTTCTAATAAAGTTGCTAAATCAAACGAACCAGCGTCAATAATATTTGCGTCAAAATTAGGTACAACTATATCAGGCCATGAAATAATATAATGACCAGTATCTTGATACTCAACTAATCGCTGTAAAAACGTTAAAATCCAAGTAAATGGATAAGCTAAAAATCCAAACTGTTCACTAAAAAGCATATTCATTCTAGAAAACCAATCATTTAAATAACCACTATTCACACCAAACCAAGTGTCAGGGTCTAAAACAGTATCAATAAAATCTAAAAAACTATTACCAATCTCTTCAATAAAATTTTGATTCTTCTCAGTAGGGTCACTAAAATTAGTAGCTAAACCAGATTGTAAAGACTGATTGCCAAGCTCATCTTCTACATAAACCTTTACATCATAATAACCATAACCATCTACATCAAAATCATGAGTACAAGTAGTGCTTTGAATCCATTCTCCACCGTCTAATTGATAATAATAATACTGAAGTGGTGCAGCGATACCATAACTACCACAAAGGTCAACATATAACTTATCGTCATATCCACCCATATAAATGTTAAAATTAAGAACAGGCTTCACACTATCCGTAATGTCAAAAAGTTCAGTCACTCTCATAGATTGAGAACCGTCATTATAATAAATAATAGTACCTAACTCATATTGACCATTCGACAAATCATTAAAAGTAAAAGTATTAGACTCTTGACACTCACTAATTAAACTACCAGCAGGAGTTCGTAATTCAACACAATACTGAGTAACATCAGAAGCATTATCAGTTGTTAAAACAGCAGTAGCAGTATCTTTATCTACAGAAACACTAACATCATGAATGGAACTATCAGTTCCTTGATAATAAAAAATATCTCGAACAAATATATCATAAAAATCTTGATAATAATCTTCTCCTTGAGGACTAAACGTTCTATAAATATCACTATTTAAATTTAACTTTAATACACGATATTCTCCACTATTATCACTAGTTCTATCAGTAGGAATTACACAATTAATCATAGCTTGATTAAAACCGTCAACGGTAGTGATCATACAAGCATTACTATTTTCAAAAGTGAATTTACCATTACTATTAAGAATACGAGTACCTAATTCAGCAGTAAGCATACCAGGTCTTAAAATTCCAACCTCGTCACAAACTTCTTGGCTAATATCATAAGAACAAGCACTATAAACTCGAAAACTAATAATCGTATAATCTTCTTCTATATCATTCGACATCGGAAGTCGAACAGGAATATATAACTCTTCTGGAGCATTATAATATTCAATATCAGAATTCGTTTTTACAAGCATTCGATAATACATACCATTGTAATCACTATTACCAGTCCAAGTATTAGAAAATCCCCAATAACCATAATAAGGAGGCATTTGTTCAGAAAATGGAGGTATTTCTCCATCTAAAAAATCTAATTGTTGATAACTGCCGTTATAATAAATATATGGCTCTGAATAATTTAAATAATAATTAGAAACACGGAATTGTAATTGACTTTCTAAAGTCGCAGCATTAGAGAACAAGGGAGCTAATAAAAATAAAAAAGCTAAAGCAACAAAAAAGAAACAAAGCTTTACAAAAGCACTAATATACTTCATAAAAATTACCTCCTCCTAAATACTAAAGAAAAAAATATCAAACAAAGCAATGTTGAAAGTACTAAAAAATATGGCACAAAACCCGATAAATCCAGAGGTTGAGTATCGGATCCGGAATTACTATTTTGTTGTTCAAAATAATTTGTTTTATAATATCTATACGTGTTAAAATTATCTAAATTATTATTAACAGAAAAGCTAACACTAGTTTTCGTATAATTGTTAGTTTCAGCTTGAACAACGTAATTATGACCAACATTAATCACATATCTTTTTTCACAATGTGATATCGTTATTTTTTGAATATAATCTTTTACTACATCGACAGTTGCAGACTCATTAAATAAACATATATCAAATTCAGTTTGTACAGAATAATTTTGACCGGACTGTAACTGAGACATATCTAAAGAATTATTAGAACTATTAGTAGTAAACAAATAATAATCATAATCACTTTGTAAAACGGCCCAATATTTATCTAAAAATACTTTTTCAGCAAGTTCTAAATCTGTCATAAAGTCACCCGTTTCTTTCCACCAACAAAATCCAAAAATAAAGACAGTAAACGACTTGCAATTTCAAATATAATAAAAATAGGCGCACTATAAGTCATAATCACAGCTAAACTATCAACAATCACTTGATAATCAATTGTTTGTAGAATCATAAATATCATTCCTTTCTCTTTCAATTTTTATATTCTTGTTTTCAATCACTTTATAAGTATCATATCTTTTAAAGGACTCTGGACTCTTAAAATATCGATAAACCTTTTTTACTGTTCCTTTCAAATTAGTTCCAGTACTTTCTTGACTATCTATAGAATTTCTATCAATTAAACTGTTCTTTTGCATAAAACCTAAACATTTTTTTTCACAGTAAATTACTGTATCAAATTGCTCCCGCAGTTGTTTGGACATTCGTCCAAAAACCTGGCTGGTCGCAACAATATGAATACGTTGTTTACGTTGTTGGGAAATCTGTGTCATAACGTCTATGTCAATGTTTTTAGAACCAAGACTATTAAAATACAATTGTATTTCGTCAATTAGAAAAATGACACCGTTATAACCATTTTTATAACGAACTAAATCCTTAGCCTCTTGAAACAAAAAGACTCTTATTCCGTCAAACGGATAATCAGTCAACTCAAGATTAGAAACTAATAAACACTTAGGATAAATTTTTAATAATTTATAAACATAATTCACAGCCGATAAAGTTTTGCCACTTCCCTGTGGACCAGTGAATATTAAAAGACCGTCCGGAGAAAAATAACTAGGGTGCTCTTTTAAAAAATCACGGGTATATTTCACTTGCTTAAAGATATTAAAAAAAGAAGATTTTTCTTTTAATGCAAAATTACTCGCTGACATCGTTCTTAATCACTCCTTTTTTTACATAATAATCTTTTAAAATCCTCTTAATCATCTTCACAAATTTTTTTACAACCTTATCTAATAATCTAAAAAATAAATAAAATATAACAATCATTACAAGCCTTTCAGCCATTTATAAACACTCCTTTTCAATTTAATTAAAAAGAGGTCAGTAATAAAACCAACCTCCTCCGCGTCTTATAATCTAATACGACCAGACGCAACAGCACTCGTAAATGCATTAACAGCTTTACGAACACCTAACCACATTAGGAAAAATCCCATACCAACTCCAACTACACTAGCAAGTACAGTCAATACTTGAGTGGTAGTAATTGAGCCAGTTAACGCAGCAATAAAGTCAGTAAAATCAATTGCAGCAGCAGTTTCTTCTTCCATACTTCTAAACCCCCTTTAAAATATTTTCCTTTTGAAGTTACCAACTCAAGGAAGTATTGCTTATAACAATAAGTTTCTGTGGCTTTCCATTCATAGTAATACGAGTTAGATAAAAAAATTTAAAAAGAATAAAATCTATTAAAAAATTTATACTTAACAAATTATGTTAAAGTTAAAGTTCATAGAAAGGGTATTAACGGAAAGGTATCAACCCGTTAACATGTACAATAAAAATGTACGTTTTCGCCACTACCTAAAATTCTATAACGCCCGTTTTAGTTCTTAATGACTTACACTTACAACGTGGTCTCATAGGATTATATGGATTTTCTTCATATTCTAAAGTCCCATATACTTCCGTATCAATAACACTTGTAGGGATTTTCTCAAATGCTCCAAGACCTTGGATAAACATTGCCTTAACGGGTTTACCCTTAATCTTTTCAGACTTAATGTCTTGGTCAAGGGCAATATAGTCAATACGAGTGTAAGGGTCCTTTCCCTCGGGTGAACACTTCGTTACTGTCATAATTTTCATTTTTAATTCCATTTACACATATCTCCTTTAATAAATTTTCGAGCTAGAAGTTGTCAACTCACTCGATGTGCAAGCAGGTACACGTTTTTGCTAGCCAACTATTTTTATAACTGAATTATAAACCCAAAAATTTTTATAATCGTAAAATTGCAAAAAAAAAGAAGAATTTTTTCATTTTTTATTATTCTTCTTTAAAAATTCTATCATTTCTTTTTCGATTAAACTTCGTTTTGCAAATTTAATAATCTTCATACAAATAAAAATAAATAAAAGGATAACAACTACTGATGTAATAGTAGCATCATAACCACGTTCATAAACAAGATAACCAATAAAATCTAAAACAGCAAAACACAATAATAAAGCAACAATAAAAGCTATCAATAATTGAATACTTTTCTTTTTCATATAAACCTACTTTCTAAAAAAATTATATCAAAATACCCTAAAGAAAAAAAGACTCATTTGTCTTTTTTTGGCTTTATATTTTTTTTCCGTTGTAAGTATCCACATTTACGTCCATAATCTAACATAATTAAATGACGACAAACAAAATAAATAACAAACCACAAACTTATAATTATTGCTCTCATAAAAATCTCCTTTAATTAAATAAAATATCGAATTCAGTTTCATCAACTTCAATATGATTTTTATTTAACAATTTTTTATAATATTTAGCACGACTAACTGCAACTAAACCAGAATAATAAAGTTTAAAATAAAAATTTAAAAAATTATCATTATCTAATTCACCGAACTCTATTTTTACAATAGTAGACAAATCTAAATGCATTTCTTTAGCAAATTTTTTTTGAGATAAGCCTTGTTTAGTTCTAATTAATTTACAAAATTCATGTAGTTTCATTATCTTTCTTATCCTCCTCATAAAGTTTATCTCTAAAAGCAGAAATTTTTTCTTTCAATTTTTCTAATTGTCTATTACATAAATCAATATCATTAAAATCATGATTTTCTGTAACAACAGTATCTAAATAAACAATATAATAGTATAATTCTAATCTAATTTCCTCAACATTATTCATAAATAAAATCCTCCTTAACAGCTTGTATAAAGTTTATATAATTTATTGCCGATCACTATAGGGATTAAATTACCGTACTGATTAAACTTATAAACCAAATCACTACAACGGTAATTTAACCTAGTCGATAGTTCTTGATAATTATCAAAGTAACAAATTATATAATCGTCTTTATCATACAAAATAAAATAATTTTTTTCTCTAAAAGTTTTACTATTAAACTTTTTCATAAAGTGCCTTTCTAGACTACTTTATACACAGTAGGCTCCAATCCTACATTGAGCGCCATTAAGAAAATTACGAACGTTTCGTTCGTTTTTTTTATAATTTTTTACTAAGTTTAAATCGCAAAAAATGCCTAGACAAGAATTTCTAGACCATTTTTTGTAATGTGTTCCATAAACTTTTCTTTAAATTTATCAATTTCTCTTCCTTCTAATGTTTTATTTTCGCTACCTAAAGTATAACGGATAGTATATTTCTTAACATCCTTATCTTCATAAGTTCCAACTAATTGATAACCTTTTACATATTTATTTGTAAACATTTTAAGAACTTTAAGTAAATCTTCGTATTTAGAATTTTTAGATACCAAAATTGTATAATCTAAAGTAACTTCTGGATACTTACTAACAGCTTGATATAAAATATCTTTAACATTATCCTCAACATAGAAATCAAAATCAATATCAACAGCTACCATAGCTTTCTTCTTACCAATATATCGCGTGCATTCCCCATTGAAAACATGAATATATCCGATACATTTCCGAGCTACAAGAATTTCATTACTTAAATCTTCATCATAGTACTCTTCTCTTCGACCCTTCTTAAATTCCACATCTTGATGCTTGAAAGACTTGAAGAGTGATAATACAATTTCTTTTGCTTGATAATAAATATCCTTCATACGAGACTCATCATCCGCTAAAATAATACTAAGTCTTCTATGATTTTCATTATCCACAATGACAGTTCCTATTTCAAAAATGCCTAACTGAGAAACATTTTTCAAATTATTCTTCACAATAGGAAGCAAACTTAAAGACAAATCATCACGAAGTAAATTATTTTCAGTCTTTCCAAGTAATGTTACCCCAGATTTTTCTAAATGACATTCTTTCAAAAAAGCTGTATCATACCATAAATAAGAATGAACTTCATTCATAGAATAACGAGTTGCCAAATAACGTTTGACATCGTATTCCATATTCCATACTGTATCATCTTCTTTACCAGTAAGTTCTAACTTCAAAGGAATTTCTTTAATATTTTCATAGCCATAAAGTCTAACAATCTCTTCAATGATATCAGCGTCCATCGAAACGTCTTTAGTAGCTCTAAACGTTGGAACAACTACCTCATAACTATCTGTCAAATCTTTAACAGTAAATCCTAAAGAACTTAAAGACTTCACAACATCTTCGGAAGAAAAATCAATTGCTGTATAAGCCTTTAATTTATCTTTCTTTAAGACAACCATCTTTTCTTTTAATGGACTAGGATATACATCAGTCAAATTAGATGCAATTTCCATATCAGGATTTTCTTGTTTTAACAAATAAGCAAGTCTCTTAATTGCTACATCGCACATATTAGGGTCTAAACTCTTCTCATAACGAGCACTAGCCTCTGTTCGAAGACCAAGTCTTACTGCACTCTTTCGAATACTTCCAGCATCAAAACAAGCCGACTCTATAAACACACTTGTAGTATCAGGAAGAATTTCACTATCAAGACCTCCCATAATACCAGCAATTCCGAAATACTTGTCGCCGTTAGTAATCATTAAAGTATCCGAAGACAATTTTCTTTCTACTCCATCCAAAGTCGTATAAGTATCACCCTCATGAGCAAGACGAACTTGAATATTTTTAACAACACGTTCATCAAAAGCATGCATTGGTTGTCCAAGCTCTAACATCAAATAATTCGTAACATCGACAAACAAATTAATAGAACGCATACCAGCATAAAAAAGGAAAATCTGCATATCTAAAGGAGTTTTATTATTTTTTAAATTTTTAATTTCTAATCCACAATACCTTTTACATAAATCTTTATTTTCTATTTGAATATTCAAATCTTCTTTATCATTAGAGATTTCTAATAATTCTAAAGGCAACAATTCATGATTAGTAATCGCACATACCTCACGAGCAATTCCGTAATGTCCCCATAAATCAGGACGGTTCGTTAAACTCTTATTATCAATTTCTACAATAATATCTTCAACAGGATAAAGACTTTTAAAATCAACTCCAATTGGTGTATCACTAGGAAGTTCCAAAATACCTTCATGATCAGTCCCAATACCAAGTTCATCAACCGCACACATCATACCTTCAGATGGATAACCGGCAAGCTTACGTGCTTTAATGCGGATACCACTAACCATTCCACCTTCACGAACCAAAGCTCCAATAAGACCAACCCGTACATTTGGCGCTCCACACACAATATTGTATTCCTTCACACCATCTGTAACTTTTAATAAAGACAATTTATCACTTTCTGGATGACGCACAACCTCAGTAATCTGAGCTGTAACTACATTATCCATATCGTTACCCTTAACAGTAACACCTTCTACTTCCGCTACTCGTAAAGTAAAATCATCCCAAATATTTTGAAAATCAATATCTTCTGGATTTTTAATATATTTTTTTAATCGATTACATGAAATTAACATACCTTAAGCCTCCTATTCTACTTCAAATTCATTTAAAGCGCGTACGTCTCCACTATTTAGCACACGAATATCACCAATCTTATATTTCATCATTGCAAGACGAGTAACCCCAAAGCCAAACGCAAAACCAGTATACTCTTCTGGATCAATTCCGCTTTCTCTTAATACATTTGGATGGATCATACCACATCCACAGAACTCAATCCAACCAGCCCCCTTACAAGTAGGACAACCCTTACCATCACACATTAAACAAGAACAATCAAGTTCAAAACTAGGTTCAGTAAATGGGAAAAATCCTGGACGAAGTCTAACACGTACATCTTTTTTAAAAGTTTCAGACAACAAACTTCTCATAACATAAATCAAATTAGAAATAGAAACACCTTTATCAATAACCATACCTTCTAATTGAAAGAAAGTTGTCTCATGATTAGCATCCATATCTTCATTACGAAATACTCTACCCGGAGCACAAACTTTTAAAGGAGCTCCATATTTTTGCATAGCTCTGACTTGATTTGGCGAAGTATGTGTTCTAAGTAAATCTCCATTACTTAAATAATAAGTATCTTGCATATCTCTTGCCGGATGGTCTTTTGGAATATTTAAAGCCTCAAAATTATAATACTCTTTTTCCATTTCAGGACCACTAACTACTGTAAAGCCCATTCTCTTTAAAATATCCGTCATATCTTTAATGACTAAAGTAACCGGATGTAAAGAACCAGTCTTAGCATACACAGGTAAAGTCTCATCAAAATCATAATCAATATGATTATTAATTTCCTCTACCTTTTTACTAAATGCTTCTTCTAATTCTCTTTTCGTTTGATTAAGTAATGGTCCCATTACTTTCTTTTCCTCAACACTCAAATCCTTTAAAGAAGATAGAAGCTCATTCAATTCACTCTTTTTTCCTAAATATTTTGCTTTACAATTCAAAACATCAGCTTCTTTATTTAAGTCCTTTAATTCTTCTAAAGCAATCTTCTTTATGTTCATCACTTTCTCGTTCATCTTTGTTTCACCTTCCTATACATTAAAAAACTTCCAGACTTTGGGACGAAGAAAACTCCGTGGTACCACCCAAATTCTAGAAGGTTCTAGCACTCTTATCTTTAACGCAGAATATACGTTAGAAACTCCTATGTGTGAAATTCGAACTTGTTTGTCTTCTTAAAAGTACTCTCAGCTCCTAATACTTTCTCTCTTAAAAGGTCCAAACAACCTACTAAAATACATAATCTTTGCTTCTATACCCGTATTTTAGCACACTAAAAAAACGATTGCAACAGAAAAATACAAGGACAAGAAAAAGAAAAAAACATAAACTACCACAGGTGATTTTATGAGTTTACTACTAGCCATAACATCCAGTATCGATTCTTTTTTCATAGGTGCTAGCCTAAAAGCATCTAATATCCTTCTTACCAAAAAAGATTTTTTAGAAATGTTTATCGCATCTTTCCTATTTATTTTTCTTTTAGAATTACTATGTAACATCTTATCTTTTTCTATCATAAATCCTTATATGAAAGCAGTTTTGTTTTTCATACTAGGAATTTACAACTTAAAAGAACAAGAAGAACAACCCCTTAATCAAAAAATAACAACCAAAGAAAAACTTCTTCTTATCATTGGAAACTCTATCGATGGCTTTCTTGTTTCACTAACACTACCATCTTATCCATTTCTTTACCTAAGTATTTTATTTTCAGGGATTACAATACTTCTTCTTTTAACAGGATATAAAATACCTATTCCCAAAAAAGAAAAATTAAGCTCACTAACTAGCCTAACTTACTTCCTCATTGCCATACTCTCTCTGTTCTAAATATACAAGATATTGATTTAACAAAGAATAAATATCTTCTTCACTTTTTGCTTCACAAATTCGAGTTTTCATTTCCTTGTTTCCCGGCATTCCTTTTAAATAAAACAAAATATTAGACCGAATTTCTAACAAAGCCACTTTTTCATTTTTATCTTGTTTTAATAATTCAAAATGACGCTTCATCATTTCTATTTTTTCTTGATTAGAAACTGGTTTAGGAACACTACCCAACTCTAAATATTCCACACAATCTCGAATAAGCCAAGGATTACCAAGGACTCCACGCCCAATCATCACCGCGTCACATCCAGTTTCTAGGATCATCCTCTTTGCATCAAAACAAGTTTTCACATCTCCATTCCCAATCACTGGAATAGAAACACTTTCCTTAACCTGTTTAATATATTCCCACCTAGCCTTACCAGAATATCCTTGTGCCCGCGTTCTAGCATGAAGCGTAATTGCACTAGCACCAGCACTTTCAATAACTTTAGCAACTTCTACACAGTTAATAGATGACTCATCCCAACCTAACCGAATTTTCACAGTAACAGGAACAGAGACAGCCTTTACAACCTCAGATACAATTTTCTTGATTTTATCAGGATTTTTTAAAAGAGCACTACCAGCCTGAGCAGAAACAGCGACTTTCGGAACAGGACACCCCATATTAATATCAATGATATCTGGATGCATCACACTTTCCACAATCCGAGCCGCTTCTACAAAACTTTCTACATCACTTCCAAAAATTTGTTGAGCAATTGGGCGTTCTTCCTCACTCATTTTAAGAAGTTCCAATGTTTTCGCATTCTGATAGACCAAAGCCTTATCACTAACCATTTCAGCAAAAATAAGACCTGCCCCCATATCCTTAATAATCTTACGAAAACTTGTATTAGAATATCCTGCCATCGGTGCAAGAACAACTTGATTTTTTATTTCAACATTTCCAATCTTCCATGTCATAGAGTCCACCTCAAATCAACATGATTATACCGAAAAAAAAAGAAAAAAAAAAGAAAAACTTCTTTTTCTTAAC
>DVHP01000015.1 GCA_018711945.1 Candidatus Ventrenecus avicola | reverse complement strand
ATTTTTACTTTTCTTAATTTATTTTATTGTGCTTATCTATATTCTCTTTTTCAATTTTTTTGTAATATTTTAAATTAGTCGGATTATGTACTTTAAAACAGTCAAGGTCTGCATTTTAAATTGGTCAAACTGTTCATTTTAAATTGGTCAGTTTTTATCATTAATATTCTACTTCAATCGTTGGATCTAGTTTATGGAATGCTTTTGAAAGTAAGTAATTGAGTCGCCGATAAATATATAAAGAATCGATACATAATACAAAACCGATTAAAGCACTTACTGGAGTCATTGGAATTAAGTTAAAGAATTCGTATTGGAAGGCTACGCAATAGATAAATCCACCCAGCATTGTACAGAATAAAGCACGCCTTAACCAGGTGAAAGGTTGACATATTTTGTATAGATAGATAAATCCAGTCATTGCCGTAATAAAGACGCATAAAGTACTTTGAAGTTCATACGATAAGTTAAAGACTTGGGTAAATAATGTCACTAGCACTACATTAAAGACAACTGTTAGAGCAGTTGGTAAGGCTTTGCTTACTATTTTTAATAAAAATTTTCCTTTTACTAAATCGTCATTTGGTTCTAAGGCTAAAATAAAGGATGGAGCTCCGATTGTAAAGGCTGTAATTAAGGTTAACTGGATTGGAATAAAGAAATATTTTGAAGAAATAATGACACTAAACAATATTAGTAAAATGGTGTAAATTGTTTTGACAAGTAACAAAGATGCTGACCTTTCAATGTTGTTAATTGTTCTTCTTCCTTCGGCAACAATTTTAGGTAAGGAACTAAAGTTATTATTTAGTAATACTAGTTGTGAAACGTTTCTTGCAGCATCAGAGCCACTTGCTACAGAGATAGCACAATCACTTTGTTTTAAAGCTAGGACATCGTTTACTCCATCCCCTGTCATCGCGACTACTTTGCCATCTTTTTGTAACGTTTCAATAATTATTTTTTTGGCTTTTGGACTTACTCTACCAAAGACATTGTTTTCTTTTACTGACGCGATTAATTCTTCTTCACTTAAGGCTTCTGTATTTATTCCTTTTAAATCTTCCATACCAACTTTTTTGGCAATATTTAATACTGTTTTAACATTGTCTCCAGAAATAATTTTTACAGAAACTCCTTGGCTTTTGAAGTAATCTAAAGTTTCTTTGGCATCACTTCTAATCACATCTTCAATTATTACAAATCCTAGTATTTCTAAGTTTTGAGGAGTTTTAGATAGTTTTCCCTCCTCTTTTGTTACTAATAATACCCGATTGTCTTCTTGATAAGGGGCGATGAGAGTCTCTACTTTTTTGAAATTCTCTTTGAGTAATATTTCAGGAGCTCCTAAATAAATCGTACCTGTTTCAGCCAATTCTATTCCTGAGAATTTTCTTTCAGATGAGAATGGTATCTCTTTCTTTTTTTTCTCTGTTGTTTCATCTGTAAAATATTCTTTTAAGGCATTCATGGTGGCATTGGTATCACTGGAATTTGCTTGGTAAGCACAAAGGATTTTTCTGAGGTTTTCTTTGGTATTTCCTTTATAAGGAACGTAGTCTACTACTTTCATTGTTCCTTCAGTTAGCGTTCCTGTTTTATCTAAGCAAATCACATCTACTCTGGCTAGAGTTTCGATACAGTATAAATGTTGGACAAGGACTTTATACCTAGAAAGACGAATGACACTTACAGCCATCACGGAACTGGTTAGTAAAACAAGACCTTCTGGAATCATACCAATTAAGGCAGCGACTGTATAGAATATAGAACCTGTCACATTACCAGCCGTGGCCATTAGTTGGCTAAAATACATAATAATACCAATTGGAATAATTAGGATGGATAAGATTTTTAATAGTTTTTCAAAGGAACCCATAATCATAGAGTTGACTTTTTTTTCGTATTTGGCCTCTTTCGATATTTTTGATACATAGTTGTCACTTCCAACATGGCATACTTTTGCTGTACAAGTGCCGCTTACGATAAATGAACCAGATAATATCATGTCGCCTTTTTTCTTGGTAATGGCATCTGGTTCTCCGGTAATTAAGGATTCATTTACTTCAATTGTGCCCTCCAAAATAATAGAATCCGCGACTATTTGATGACCACTTTTGAGTATTGTTACATCATCTAAAACAAGTTCATCTAGAGAAACTTCTTGTTCTTTGCCATCCCGAATTGTTGTAATCGTGCTTTCTGATAGCATGGATAATCTATCAATTATTTTTTTAGCAATAATTTCTTCGACGATGCTAATAACTGAGTTTACAATGACAATAATCATAAATAAACAATTTTTTAAACCTTGTATCCATTCTCCATTCATTGCGCCTGCAATAAAAACAGCTAGACCTAAGGCTAGATTTAGAAAATTAAAATAGGTAAATGTGTTTCCTATAATGATTTCTTTGATGCTTTTTGTTTTGGGTTGATCATCATAGTTAACAAGACCATCCTTGATTCTTTGTTCTACTTCTTTGTTTGTTAGTCCTTTTTCATTTGGCTTTGTAACTCTTTCCATATTCATCACACGTCCATTATAGCACAGAATCGCTCTTCTTTTTCTAACAATTTTGTTATACTAATTCGATTATCTTTGGCAAAAAAATCAAAATACCAATGAAAGCTGAAAAGATTGCACATACCAATACTCCACCAGCTGCGATGTCTTTAGCTCTTTTGGCCTCCTCGTTTTTCTTTGGCATAGCAAGATCCACTGTAATTTCAATTGCTGTATTAAATAATTCTGCTGATATCACAATAGCAAAGCAGAAGAAAGAGACTATCCATTCTGAAGTAGATATTTTTAAAACAAGGCCTAGAATAATTACTAGAATCATTGCTGTGATATGTATTTTCATGTTTCTTTCACTTTTAAAGGCACTTTTTATTCCCGTTAATGCATATTTAAAACTATTTATTAATTTTTTTTCTTTCATTCTTTTTCCCTTCTTATAATATTAGTATACCATAAATAAAATTATTTAAAAATAAAGTTGATATAAAGATGGCTATTGGAAATTTGAAGATTTTATGCTAGAATAGCGAGCTAGAGGTGAACAAGTTGAAAACAAAAGACACTTTAAAAAAGTTACTAGAAAAATACCAAGTTTATTTGCATTATATGGAAATGGAAGCTTATTTTGAAAAAGAAAAGGACGCTCAGATAAACCCTGACGAAATAACAGTTGCTAGAATTATACATTATAAAGCAGATGTTTTATTTTCCTTAGTCACGGAAATTGTTTTTCATAGTACAATTCATTTTGATACTTTTTCTGCTTTTTTTGATTTTTCTTTTATAGAAAGTAGTTTGATTAAATTTTCCATGGATGAAAGGTTTCAAATTTTTGAAGCTTTGTTAAAAACATATATTGAACAATTGAAAATAATGTCGGAAAAAGATTTTACACTTTCTTACCAAGTAAAAGATTTAGATATAGTTTTGGATAATGCTCAGGATTATGATCGCAAGTCTGCAATAGAGGAATATAAAGAAAGAAAAGAGAAACTGCCACTTTTAGAAAGTTTATTTTCAAAAAAAGGGTTTTCTTTTCAAGAAGCACATGATTATCTTACCGATTTAAAAGTCAACGAACATTTTGCTCATTTCTTTTTAGAATTTTTGCAAGAAAAATATCAAAAAAAGAAAAGACATGCTGTTAAATTTACAAAATATTATTTTGATGATAATAAAGATTTTATTTATTACGTTTCTTATGACAAAAACATGGCAAATTATTTAGATAATTTGTATCTTAATTTCTATGGTGATGTTACCTTTAATGAAAAAGAAAGTACTCAGTTACATTATGAATTTTTTAGATTATTGGAAGGAAAAGAAGGAGAAAATTATCTTGGATATTATCAAGTGATTTATAGTGAGATGAACTATGTAAAAGAAAATGAAATTGGAATCTTCTCATTTTTATTGAAAGCTTTATTAAATGATATTACTTATATCACTCAAAGAAAAGACAGTGATAAATACGATATCTATCAAAGGTTAAAAGAAGTTTTGGAACAGAACTTTTCTTTAGAGTATTCTTTTACTCCTAATAAAGATGAGGTTCGTGCTTCTCTTCTTGATATCAACTTTCCTATAGAATATGTTGATTCTTTTATCGATCGTTTGGTTATCTTATATCATAACCGTATGCCAAAAGCGCAAAACGTTATTAAGAAGGATGTAAAAGTGGAACCTATTATTTCTAAAGACTTTTTAAAAATGCAAAAGGAACAACAAAAGATGGAAGATAATTATAAAAAGCAAATTGAAAGTTATTTAGAGAGCCTTTGTAATGAGAAGGAAAAAGAATTATTACTTCAGGCAAAAAATGCTTTATTAGAATCTAACTCTTCTTTTAAAGGATATCAAGAACTTCTTCGTAACAATCTACAAAACTTGTTAGATATCGCAAGAGAAATGATGGAAAATCAAGCTGAGCATGAATTTTATATGGATCTCTTTATAGAAGAAATGAGTTCTTTAAAAGAAAATCTAGAACAATTTCAACTTATTGCTGATTATATTCCTAAAAGAGTTCCAAATAAATTATAGGAACTTAAAAACACCATTTATTATCTGGTGTTTTTTTATACACCTAATTTGATTCCTTTTTTCTTGAGTATTAATTTTCTTAGAAAATCTACTGGAATGACGGTAAATGCTAGAACAAGTACTAGAGTAAGTTCGAATGGTGTGAGTCCAAAGGTTCTAAAGACGGTTCCTCCTTTATAAATTAAGATCATTTGCACGCTGGCAATAAAGATAATGGTAATCACGAAGACGATGTTTTCTTTTAAATGGGCTAGAAGGTTTAGACGATGGGTTCTAGAATTAAAGGCATTAGCAATCCCAATAAAGATAAATAAGGCAAAGTAAGCGGTCATTAAATATTTGTATTCTATGTCATAACGAATTAAACCACGTATCCATGGAGACTTTAAGAAAAATATGCACAGTAAGGCGGAATAAAGGCCTGTCCAAACAATTTCTGAATACATGTATTTGTTCATAATTGGTTCGTCTTTTTTCTTTGGCTGTTCTTGCATGGTTTCTTTTAAGGCTGGTTCAAAGGAGAATGCAAGACCTGCGAATGTATCCATAATCATATTAATCCATAACATTTGGATAATGGTAATTGGAGTATTGACCCCGATGAATGGTCCAATGATGGATAAAAATAATGCACAGAAGTTACATGTTAATTGATAAATAATAAATTTTCGAATGCTTTTGAAAATGGTTCGACCATATAAAATGGCTTCACTGATGGATAATATATTATCATCTAGTATCACGATGTCGCTTGCTTCTTTGGCTACTTCTGT
>DVHP01000014.1 GCA_018711945.1 Candidatus Ventrenecus avicola | reverse complement strand
AAGATGGGCACTTAATCAGAATGGGCACATAAGGTATCTTAGAAAACTAAGATATATACACCTTACCCAAACAGTGTACTTGCTAGTACTACTAATAATATATCAGGAATTTTTGACATGAGTGGAGGTTCCTGGGAATATGTAATGGCGATAATGTTAGATGAACAAGGAACCCCGATGAGTGGAAGAAATAGTACACAAAATTCCGGATTTAATGGTCATTTTGGGTGTCCATCTTGTGACAATAATACATCCGGATTGATAGAATTGACCGATGGCTATGAATGGCCAGAAAAAAAATATTTTGAGAAATATTCTTTTAATACATTAAGCTATAACTATCAAAGTAGAATATTAGGAGATGCCACAGGAGAAATGGGTACATTTGAAAAAGTGATTTATATGAGTGTTGAACGTGATATTGGAAGTTGGTATAGTGATTTTGGTACGGTTGTAGTAAGTGACGGCCCTCTATTAGCTCGCGGAACATGGGTGTCTGGTTATTCTACAGGAACTGATGCAGGCATGGCCTCTTTCGCCTATACGTATGGCCAGGAGGACGTTGGTGGCACTTTCCGTATTATATTAACTCCATAAAAAAAAACTATCCTAAATATTGGGATAGCTTTTTCGTTTTACTTTTTTTTAATTAATCTTACGATATAAGCCAATTGCTTTTCCTAAAATAGTGACATTTTTAAATATGAAAGGTGCCATGGTATCATTTTCTGGTTGTAAGCGGATGTGGTCACCTTCTTTATAAAATGTTTTTAAAGTAACTTCATTTTCATCAGTCATAGCTACTACAATTTCACCGTTTCTTGCAGTATTTTGCTTTTGAACAATGACATAGTCTCCATCATAAATTCCTTTATTAATCATAGATTCGCCACTGACTTCTAATGTAAAAATCGTTTCTTTTGGTGGAATTAAAGAAGCTGGGAGATCAAAAAATTCATTCGGTCTTTCAATTGCTTCTATAGGGTTTCCAGCTGTGATTTTTCCGAGTAGTGGAACTTTTACGACATCTTCTTCTTCATTCATATATTCATTATCTACTAAAATTTCAATCGTTCGAAATTTATTACTGGAATTTTTAATTACACCAGCTGCCTTTAGACGGTTTAAATGGGCCTGAACCGTTGCGGGACTAGATAATCCTAAGGCACTTCCTATTTCTCTTACTGATGGTGGGTAACCATGTTCTGCTTTATATTTTTTTAAATAATCTAATACTTCCGATTGTTTTTTTGTTAATGGCTTTATTTCTGTTTCTTTCATAATATCACTCTCCACATTCATATTAACATAATAAATGTAAAATGTCAAACAATTGTTTTATTTTATTATTGACACGAACATTTGTTTTTTGGTAAACTATTTTCAGAAAGAAGGAGTGATGATTTTTATGGAAAAGTTTTTTAAAAAATATGGAGTTATTTTATTGTTATATTTGGTAATTATTTGTGGTATTTTATTATTAAATGAAAGATGTCGTTTATTAAATCAACAGACTAATGAAGTTGCAACTGTACAAAAGTAGATTTACTAAACTTTAAAAATTTGCTATACTTATAAAAGAATAGAGAGGGCGAATTATGAATCAAAATGATATTAAAGCGGTAAATGAATTAAAAATGTTAGCAATTGATATGATTAATCAAGCAAGGGGTGGAAATCCAGGTATCGTAATGGATATGGCTGGAGTTATGTATACCTTATTTGCAAGAGAACTTAATGTTTATCCAAAAGATCCGCATTTTTTTAATCGTGATCGAGTGATACTTTCCGCAGCTCATCTTAGTCCTCTTTATTATGCAACTTTATATATGGCTGGTTTTGAAATTACCAAAGAGGATTTACAACATTTTAGAAGATTAGATTCTGTGACACCAGGACTTCCAGAATTGAATAATCCACTAGGAGTAGAAGCTACAACTGGTTATGCTGGTGATGGTGTAGGGAATGCTGTTGGTATTGCTTTAGCAAGACGTTATATTGAAGGCTTGATAAAAGCAGAGGACAGTAAGCTTAATCTTCTTAACTTTTATACGTATTGTTTTTTGAGTGATGCAGATATGATGAGTGGTGCAAGTGAAGAAGCATTTTCTTTTGCGTCAGCTCAGAAACTAAATCATTTAATCTTTTTATATGATGCGAATAACATGACTGGAGAAGGCACATTAGACCATGTGTTTACAGAAAATCTTGAGAAAAAATTTCAAGCAATGGGCTTTTATGTCGATAGTATGAAAGAAACTTCCAATATAAAAGAAATAGCGCGGGCAATTGAATCTGCTCAAAAATATGATGGCCCTGCTTTAATTATTTTTAAAAATATTATAGGTAAAGATTCTTTTAATGAGGGAAAAAATATTATGCATTCTGGACCACTTTCCATGGATGATACGGCGTCCTTGCGAAGAAAATACAATTTGTTTTTAGCGCCATTTGAAATATCAAAAGATAGCATTATTCATTTAGGAAATCAAATTAAAACAAGAACAGATAAATTACAAAAAAAATGGCAAGAATCTTATTTAAGAGCCAAAGATATTAATAGCGCAAATTTAAATAATATTTTAGCATTACTGGAAAGTGGAAAGACATCTGTTCCTTTCAATTCAGCGAATTATAATATTAATGATGGATATCGAGAATCCTTGATGGAATCTAATTCTAAAATCTTGAATTTAATTGCTCCAAAAAGTAATTTGTTTTTGGGGGGAAGTGCTGAAGGTAGCCTTTCTAGTCAAACTCTTATTGGTGGCGAAGTTTATCATAATAGTACTAATGTTACTGCCCGTAATATTCGTTTTGGGGCTCGTGATAGGGCAATGGGACATATTTTAAATGGAATGAGTTTAATGGGACTCAGAGTATATGGAAGTACGAAGTTGTGTTTTGCTGATGAGATGAAATCTAGTTTACGAATGAGTGCTCTTATGAATTTACCTATGACTTATATTTTTACTCATGATAGCTTATATTTTAGTGAAGAAGGAGTATCTAGAATTCCAGTAGAACAACTTACGATGCTTCGTAGTATTCCTAATTTTTATACTTTCCGTCCTGCTGATATTATTGAGCTTATGGGATGTTGGGAAGTCATATTAAATAGTAATCATCCTAGTGCTCTAGTCGTTACTCGAAATAGCATTCCAAAACTTCCAGGATCAAACGCGAAAGAGGTTATAAAAGGCGCATACATTATAAAAAAAGAAGTATCAAGACTCGATGGAATTATTATTGCCACAGGAAGTGAAGTGGTGAGC
Organism: Candidatus Ventrenecus avicola; assembly: GCA_018711945.1. Lineage (GTDB taxonomy): Bacteria > Bacillota_I > Bacilli_A > RF39 > UBA660 > Ventrenecus > Ventrenecus avicola. Next base: position 2,023 of record DVHP01000014.1, on the reverse strand, counting down.
GCTATGCAGATTGCTTTTGACTTACAAAAAAATGGCTTAGATTTAAGGGTGGTGTCCGTGCCTTCGATGGAATTATTTCTAAGCATGGGGAAAGATTATGAAAATCTGATTTTACCAAAAGGAGTAAAGACTGCTGTCATCGAAGCTGGTCGAAGTTCTTTATGGCATCGCTTTGCGACTAATGAAAACTATATTTTAAGTATTGATGATTTTGCGTATTGTGGCATAGCCATTGAAGTATTGCAAAAAATGTCTTTTGATTATGATAGTTTAAAATTAAATATAGAATCTTTAATGAAATGACATATTTCGACAAAAAACATGCAATTTATTTGTTACCTTAAAAGGGGTGATGATGAATGCGTGTTTTTTATATTTTTCAAATTAATGCCGATATTGAAAAAGTGACAAAGGAGAATCCGTATGAACTGTTTCACACGTTAGAAGTAATTTATTATCGAATGCGTGATGATGTAAACTTAGGATACACCTTTATGACTCAGTTAATTGTTCCAATTAAAGTGAAAGAATTAGATATTGCTTTATTTAAACGATATAAAGAAAACTATTTTTATATGAAGTATCGTAATACTCATAGTATGCATGATGTATATCGCAAAGAAAATACTAAACTAACCATATATAAAACCTATATAAAATTAGAAACAGATGTGATTAAGCCAAGATTTTTAGAAGAATTACAAAAAAATCACAGTTTATTTGTCTGTGATTTTGAAAGTATGGACTATTTTTGGCTAGACTCTTTATCATTATTACAGGTATAGATAGGTTTGTTTCGTTTATCAAAAGATGAAGATTTTGTATGAGTCAGCATATCATAAAGATTAGCAGATAACATTTCGTAATGGTATAGTTTGCTTTGATAGTCTGTAGTGGTTGGGAGTAAAAACTCTTTTTTGTGAGTTCGTAAATATTTTTTCCCTAAATCATTGAACCCTAAAATATGGATATAAGTAATAGGAACAGTTTCTTTTTTCATATTTAATAGAATATGTATTAACATGCGTTGCAAGCGATTATAAGTATACCGTTTGCTTTTTAAAGAGGTGATTAGTTCTTCTAAAGACTGTGTGTTTTGAATACATTTTTTTAGTTTGAAGTCAAGGCCTTCGGTTACGTCGATGATATCATTTAAATCTTTTTCAATCCATACATGGTAAGAAAGAAGAGAAAATAGGAGTGTTTCATCGATGGTGTTTAAAAGGTCATAAGACTCTTTTGGAAGATAGGGGGTAATATCCATATTCCTTTTTCTTTTTGCTTGAATATTTGAAGCACTGATAACGGAGTCGATTGAAGTTGTATCATGGAAGGAGTTGGTTCTTTTTATTGCGACAGGTATTATGTTTGCTTTTTGTTTTTGAATTGCTTTGATGTAACTGATACCAAGAAGGTCGTTTGGAGGGATGATATCTGTTTCTTCTAAGGCATTTGCTAAAAGAGTAGGATAACTTACTTTTTTTTCTTTGTCTAATTTAAAATCTTGTTGTAGTTGTTTGATTGCATAGGTTGTTAATTTTTGAATATCTGTGGTTTCACTACCAAAAACAAGATGAGTAACTCCTAGGGCATTTAGTATTTTGATAGAGGCTTCGGCAAAGAAATCTGCTGCTTGTGTGCCATAAAATACAGGAAGTTCTACAACAAGGTCTACACCGTATTGTAAGGCAATTTTCACTTTTGCTTCTTTTCCTAAAATGCTAACTCCGCCTCTTTGAGTAAAATAGCCATTGATACATAAAATAATAATAGAATTCGGGTATAATTTTTTGCACTCTTGAATATGGTAGATATGTCCATTATGAAATGGATTATATTCACAAATAATTCCGATAACTTCCATAAGATCACCATCAACAGTGTAGCATAATTTTTTAGTTACAGCAAATTCTAGAGATATATGTTATAATTTTTTAAAGGAGTGCGCCAGTTCGGTGTTTAATATATAGTCAGGTGGGAAACTGACATGGTAAGACCTAGCAAGTCGCCATTAGTTAGCCTT
>DVHP01000143.1 GCA_018711945.1 Candidatus Ventrenecus avicola | reverse complement strand
TTAATCAGTGGGTCTAGGGTTCGAATCCCTAAGGGGACACCAAATTGTATATCACTTGTCAGTAATGGCAAGTTTTTTATTTAAGCAGAGGCAAGAAAAAGAAAAGTAAAAATTTTAACCAAAGTGCATTCTTTATTAGAAATGCAAGCAAAAGTCACATTCTTAAGAAATCAAAGAATTACACTTCCAATATTATTTACTCCTCCAAATACAAAGAAGAGTTCAATATTTATTCCCGAAAATGGCGAATTATTAATCGATGATACTTTAGAAAATTTATATGACTGGAAAAGTGCTGGTGGAACTGGATTATATTTTCACGAATCACTAAGTTCAAATGAAACGTTTCAAACAGCAAATACCTTACAACGAATATTAGAGCCATAGAAAGAAATAAAAAAAGCGAAGAGAGTCAAATCCTTCGTTTTTTAATAATTTGTGATTGTTCTTAAATCAGTAATAAAGTCATTCATAATGGTGAAATATGTCTCATTGTTCTTTCGATCTTCTTCCGTTAAAGTATTCATCATGTTAACCACGACAGTCTCACCACCATTGCTTGTAATTTGATTAATCAAGTCATTTGTTGTTTCGGTATTTTCTACAAGTAAATATTTATAAGTTCCGGATTTAAAATTATTTTGTAATGTCGTAAGGCTTGCTGAAGATAACTGATATTCTTCCAAAGAAATAACATTAAATCCATAATCCTCTAAAAATTTAAATACATTTGTCGAGGCTACAATCGTGCCATGTCCATGTTCCTTTGCATCTTTAACAATACTTCGGATCGTTGCATCCATAATGGATAAATCTTCTTCTAAGGCATCATAGTTCTTCTCAATCTCTTCATTAATATATTTTGTTCCAACTTGTTCTTCCAAATTATCTTTAATATTGGTAGCTAACATCAAATAATTACTAGGACTGAGCCATAACTCCTCAGGACCATAGTTATATTTTAAACTATATGCAGCATCGATGACTTTTAAATTCTTATTTTTATTGACCAAATTTCTAGCAATTTGAGTTTCATTTGTTGTCCCATTATATACAAAAATAGTTCCTTTACTATAATCCTCAATTTGTTTATCTGTCAAAGTATATTCTTCCGTATTCGTTCCATCTGGATAAATAGAGGTAACCGTCGCATGACTTTCATATAACACCTCTGTCAAATATTCAATCGGATAAGCAGTTGCATAAATCGTTTCCTCCTCATTAAGTCCACAACCAGTCATTCCGATCACTCCACATATTAATACAAGCCCTTTTAAAATTCTTTTCATTTTTCCACGTCCTTTACTAACGGTTGATATCCGTATATGCCACCTGGGCGACATTGTAAAATTCTTTTCATTCCTAATTTCATTCCTTTTATCGTTCCATAAGTTTCGATGGCCTCGATCATATATTCACTACAAGTGGGAGTACACCGACAAAAACTATGACTGGATAAAGGAAGGCATTGATAAAACCGTATCAAAAAAATAATTATTTTTTGCATCCTACCACCTAACGGTATTTTACTACAAAAAAGGCAACTTGTAAAACAACTTTTTCTCTTGTATAATGTTTAAGGAGGTAAAAGAATGAACTTTTTAGAATTTTTTAAAAAATATCACATTGATATTAAAGATGAAAGTCGGATGCAAATGGCCTTTACACATAGTTCTTATTCAAACGAACAACACACAGAGAACTACGAAAGACTAGAGTTTTTAGGCGATGCAGTCCTTCAATTAATTATGAGCGAGTATTTTTATTTAAACACTCATTTAGACGAAGGAGAGATGAGCAAGAAAAGAGCCAGCTTTGTCTGTGAACATGCTCTTGCTACATATTCCAAAGAAATAGGTTTAAATAAATATATTCGAGTAGGCCATGGCCAACAAAATAACGTCAATGACACGATTATCGCGGATGTCTTTGAAAGTGTCTTAGGCGCTATTTATCTTGACTGTGGTTTTGAAACTGCCAAACGGTATGCCGAAGAAATTATTCTTCCTTATGTAGAGAAAGATGTGCATTTCTTAGGAGATTATAAATCACTCCTTCAAGAGATGGTTCAGACAGATAAAAAGAGTTTGTCTTATGAACTCGTTAGCGAATCAGGTCCTGCGCATGACAAGAGTTTCACAGTAAATGTTGTAATCGATCATATTGTCTATGGAACTGGGACTGGTAAGAGCAAAAAAGAAGCAGAACAAAAAGCAGCGTTTGATGCATATCAAAAAAGAGCGAGGTAACACATGAAATTAAAAAGTATTAGAGCATTAGGGTTTAAATCGTTTGCTGATAAAGTAGATTTAGAATTTAAAACAAGTATTACAGCCATTGTCGGACCAAATGGTTCTGGAAAAAGTAACATTGTCGATGCTGTGCGTTGGGTATTAGGTGAGCAATCTGTTAAAAGTCTTAGAGGATCTGGTTCTATGAGTGATGTCATCTTCTCGGGAAGTGAGACAAGACCACCTTTTAAAAGAGCAGAGGTATCCTTAACATTTGATAATACAGAGCATTATTTGAATACGGATTTAGTAGATGTAGAAGTAAAACGAATCTTGTACTACACTGGAGAAAATGAGTATTTCATTAACAACGCCAAAGTAAGACTAAAAGATATCACCAACCTATTTTTAGATAGTGGGATAGGAAATGATTCTTTTAATATTATTAGTCAAGGAAATATCGAATCTATCATTAATGCCAAACCTCAAGATAGAAGAGTGATTTTAGAAAGTGCTGCTGGAGTGTTAAAATACAAAACCAGAAAACAAGAAAGTTTACGAAAACTAGAAAAAACCAAAGACAACATCGAAAAAGTAGATTTAGTCATTAATGAATTAGAAGAGAATGTTACTTCTCTAAAAGAACAAAGTGAATTAGCAAAAAAATATGTAGGGTATAAAGACGAACTAGAAGACTTAGAAATTGCCTTAACAACCTATGATATTACAGCATTAAATAAGGAATACGAAAGGATCTCCAAAGAAATCAAAGAACTAGAAGCCGAAAAAGAACAATTAGAATTTAAAAATAGTACCGATACCAGTGCAATAGAAAAATTAAAAGTAGACTTAATGCATTTAGAAGAAGAAATCAATGCCAAGAATAGTGAATTCATTCGAATTAATGAAGAATTATCAAAACTAAATAGCCAAAAAACATTATTTTTAGAACGTCAAGACTATGAAGTAGATGAAGAACGTTTGAACGAAAGCTACTTAAAACTAAAAGAGACGGAGCTCTCATTACAAAAAAATCACGAGTTTACCTTAAAAGAAAAAATGGATTTAGAAAGCAAATTAAAAAGCATGCAACAGGAAGCATCTTCTAGAGAAGAAGAAATGAGTTTGTTTCTAGTAAAATACAATCACTTAAAGGCGGAACTAGAAGAGAAGAGAAAGAAAATCTTTGCGGTTCAAAACCAAATTGAAATTTTAAGCTCCAACTTAGAAAATGATGTGACCTTACCATATGCTGTAAAAAATGTCTTAAATAATCCTCGTCTTACTGGAATTCATAATACGATAGGAAAAGTAATTGAGACCAAAAACGAATACACAACAGCCTTAGATGTTGCTTTGTCTTCCTCAGCTAACTTTATCATTACAGACGATGAAACTGCTGCCAAAAAAGCCATTTCTTATTTAAAAGAAAACAAATTAGGACGGGCAACATTCTTTCCGTTAAATATTATAAAGCCTAGAGAATTGCCGGAGTCTATCCGAAGAAACGCTGAGAGTATCAAAGGATTTATTGGCGTACTAAGTGATTTGGTTTCTTATGATAAAATTTACGATAACATTATCAAAAACCAATTGGGAACCATTATTGTAGCAGAGGACTTAGATGCTTGTAACAAAATTGGTGCAGCCCTAGAATACAAATATCGTGTAGTATCTCTAGAAGGAGATATATTACATACAGGTGGTTCTTTGACAGGTGGATCCCTAAAAAAACAAAATAGCAGTTTTAAAATGAAACAAGAGCTTGATGTCAAAAAAGAGGAATTAGACAGAACCCAAAAACTCTTAACATCACTAGAGCAAAAATTACAAGAATACGAAACTCAAAAAAGTGAAAAAGAAACACAGGCTCAAGAAATTGCCAAAAACATTTCAATTACAGCTGAGTTAATTTATCGAAAAAACATTACTTTAAAAGAAAACGAATCTGAGTTAGAAATAATTACTTCACGACTAGAAGGCGCCGAACAAGTAAAAGAAAATAAAGTCGAAAGCGCATATATCACCTTGTTAGAGCAAATTAAAGAGAGTGAACTGGAAAAAGAAACTGTAGAACGTAGCTTAGATACCCTAAAAGCACAAAAAAGTGATTTATCTTCCGAAATCGCTACGATGGAACAATCTTCTCGCGAAAAAAATGGAGCATATCGTAAAGTAGAACAAGTTTTAAAAGAAAAAGAAATCAACTTATCCAAATATGATACCAAAATGGATTACTTACTTAGTTTATTAAGTGAAACATATGAACTGACTTATGAAAAAGCCAAACGTGAGTATGTTCTAGAGATAGAGCCAGAACTTGCCCGTGCGAAAGTAACGTATTTAAGAAAAGAAATGAATGCCCTCGGCGATGTCAATATCGGTAGTATTGCGGAATACGAAAGAGTAAGCACGCGTTATAATTTCTTGTTAGAACAAAAGACCGATTTAGAAGTCTCTTCGAAAGAACTCATGAGTGTTATTGAAGAAATGGATGAGATTATGGTCGAGAAGTTAAAAGATGCATTTGAAAAAATAGAAAAAGAATTTTCAAATGTATTCAAAAAGATGTTTAAAGGTGGAAATGGAATGCTAAGACTCACTGATCCAGATAACATTTTAGAAACAGGTATCGAGATTGTTGCCGAACCTCCTGGAAAAAAATTAAATAGCATCGCCTTACTATCGGGTGGTGAAAAGACACTAACAGCAATTTCCCTCCTTTTTGCCATATTAAATGTTTATCCTGTTCCGTTCTGTATTCTAGACGAAGTAGAAGCAGCCCTAGACGAAGCAAACGTCGATACCTTTGGTCATTATTTACAAAGCAGACAGGATAAAAGCGAATTTATCTTAATTACACATAAAAAGAGAACGATGGAATACGCTGGTACGCTTTATGGTATTACTATGCAAGAACAAGGAGTTTCCAAAGTCGTCAGTGTTCGTTTAGAAAGCAAGGAAGAATATGGTCAATAATCAAAAAGTATTTATTTTAGGAATGACGAAAAGTGGTTTTGCAGCTGCGAAATTACTTGCCAAAGATAACACAGTTTTTATTACCGATCAAAAAGATCAAAAAGAAGAAGATTTACAAGAACTACATAGACTTGGAGTCGCATTTCAAAAAAGCGAACGCCAAGAAGACCTATTAGATAGTACATATAATTTGCTTATAAAAAGCTCAACCATTCCAGAAAAAAATCCTGTTATTGAAAAAGCAAGAAAGTTAAATATTCCCGTCATTAATGAAGTGGAGCTTGCTTATCACTATCTACCAAATGGCGTAAATTTAATTGGCATTACGGGTTCACGTGGTAAGACCACTACGACAACGTTAATCGCTCTTATGTTAAAAGAAGATGGCCGACGTACCTTTATTGGAGGAACTCAAGGTATTCCTTTCTCAGACTTTGTTCATGAGGTAAAACCAAATGATATGGTCGTATTAGAAGTGTCGGACCATCAACTTTGTGACGCCTACGAATTTCAAACGAATGTCAGTGTCTTAACAAATATTTTTAAAGTTCATCTAGATTTTCAAGGTTCCTTTGACCATTATAAAGAAATAACCAAAAAGATTTTTGTACACCATAACCGTTATCAAACAGCAATTATTAATCTCGATAACGAAGAAGCAGTTACCCTAACAAACGATATCCAAAGCGAAAAAGAGTATTTCTCTAAAGAAAAAAATGCAACTTGCTATATCAAAGAAGGAGCAATCTACTATCAAACAGAAAAAATCATTGACTTAAAAGATATTCTATTAAAAGGAGAACATAATTACGAAAATATTATGGCTGCTATCTGTGCTGTTAAAGTCTATGGTGTGGACACGAGAAATATCGTTAGAGTCCTAAAGACATTCAAAGGTGTCGAACATTGCTTAGAATATGTTACAAGTATTGACAATGTCTTTTTCTATAATGATAGTAAATCGACCAACACTGAAGCCACAATTACAGCTTTAAAATCATTTGCAACCCCAGTCCTACTGATATTAGGAGGATTAGATGAGGGAAAGTCTTTTGATAGTCTTGCCCCGTACATGCGTCATGTAAAATATGTAGCATGTTACGGGGAAACCAAATTCAAAATTCAATCTTTTTGTGCCGATCAACATATTCCTTGTGAAGTATTCGAAAATTTAAAAGACGCGACAATGACGTGCTTTATAAAGGCTATGGCATATGATATAATACTATTAAGTCCCGCTTGTGCCTCTTGGGATCAATACGATTCCTTTGAAACAAGGGGAAAAGAATTTAAAGAAATAGTAAGAGAGTTAGGAAGTGAATAAAATGGATATAAAAAAATTTCATCATATTTATATGATTGGCATCGGTGGTATTAGCATGTCAGGACTTGCCGAAATATTACGCGTTTGGCAGTTTGAGGTGAGTGGTTCAGACCGTAATGCATCCCCTCAAACAGAAGACTTAATGCGGCATGGTATCCATGTAAATATTGGACAAAAAAAGGAAAATATTACCGACGACATCGACTTAGTAGTCTATACTGCAGCAATTCCAAAAGACAATCCAGAACTTGTCGAAGCAGAGACCAAAAAAATTCCAGTAATCGAACGGGGAGCTTTCTTAGGAGAACTGACGAAGTTATTTCCTAAAACGATTGGCATCGCAGGAACCCATGGGAAAACTACAACCACTAGCATGGTTTCAAACTGCTTTTTAGAAGCCAACTTAGACCCGACCATTCAAGTAGGAGCTTACTTAAAAAATATCGATGGCAACTACCGTGTCGGAAAAAGCGAATACTTCATTATCGAAGCCTGTGAATACAAAGATTCGTTTTTAAACTTTCAAGAAGAAAGTACGATTGTCTTAAATATTGATGACGATCACATGGAATACTTTAAAACGATGGACAGAATGCAAGAAAGTTATGAAAAATACGTTTCCAAACTAAGTGAAAATGGTGTTTTAGTAATTAACAATGACGATGAAAGATGCAAAACCATAAAAAATGTTACAAAAGCTAATGTGGTAACCTTCGGAAAAACAGATGCTGATTATACATTCGAAAATGTAGTGTTTGACAAAGAGGGTTGCCCAACCTTTGATGTATACCAAAAAGGCGAATATCAAGATACTATCTCACTAAGCGTTCCTGGGGAACACAATATCCTAAATAGTTTAAGCTGCATTGCTCTTTGTCGATTTTACAACATTTCTTGGGAACATATCAAAGAAGGGCTAAAAAAATTTACAGGAGCCGCAAGGCGAATGGAGTATAGAAAAGACTTTCAAGGGGCTCGCATCTATGATGATTATGCCCATCATCCAACCGAGGTAGAAGCCACTGCCAAAAGTGTCTTACGCCACGAGTATCGTGAGTCTTGGGTCGTGTTCGAATGCCATTCCTATAGCCGTCTTGCCATGCATATGGAGGAATTTGCAGAGGCTTTAGAGTTATTCGATCATATCATCGTAACCGATATCTACGCGGCTCGTGAGATCAATACATACAATGTTCATGAAAACGATTTAGTAGCCAAGATGAATCAAAAACAAGAAAAAGCCATCTATCTAAGTGGCTATGAAACGATTAAAAATTACTTACAAGAACATGTAAAAAAGGGTGACATCATCGTAACGATGGGAGCTGGCAATATTACCAAACTTGCAGATTTATTAACAAAAGAAAAGTAAAAAGAGAACTTCATTCAAATAAAGTTCTCTTTTAAATTTCTCTCATATTCTCTTGATTTTTATAAGGATGCTTTGGATCTATTTTATCGACAAACAAAATCCCATTTAAATGATCAATTTCGTGTTGAAAAGCAATCGATATATCTTCCCGTACACGAATTTCATAAGGATGACCATCTGCATCTTGCGCTTTCACAGTCATTCTAGCATATCTTGGAACAATTCCTTCTACCTCGCGATTAACAGATAAACAGCCTTCGCCTTCGCCTACGAAAATTTCCTCTTCACTATGAGAGATGACTTTTGGATTAATGACAATATAATTTCGAAACTTCTCAGGTTCTGTTTCTTCGACAATGACAAAAATTCGTTTTAACACGCCAACTTGTACTGCAGATAGCCCCATACCAGCTCGAAGATCATATTTTTCCCGTTCTTCTTCAATTTGACTCATTGTTAAATAAAGAATCATATCTTGAATCATTTGCTTATCTTCCTTTGTTAATGGAAACGTAACTTCATGACTCTTTTGATGTAATCGCTTGTCTTTTTCGTCTAATATTATAATATCAGGCAATTTCATACTTTCACCCCTAAACCATCGTTATTATACCATGAATCAAGAAAAAATCAAATGCTATAAAAACTGTGGCAGAAAAAAAGACAGAACATTCTGTCCTTTTAAAAATTAATTGTTGTTGCTTCCAAAAGTCCAACCAGCTCCTATGATGATTACTAGAAGTATGAATAAAACAATCCAAATGGCTGCTCCAGCACCATATCCAGAAGTATATCCAGCATATCCAGTGCAGCAACATGGATTTTGATAACCATAGTTTCCACCATAGTATCCATTATTTCCATAATAATACATATTTGGTACCTCCTAATCTATCTATTATAGTTTATTAATCTTTTTTCATTTTGACATAAAAAAAGAAAAAAAATAGAAAAAAGAAAAGTTTCAAATCGTACATAGACATCCTCTTGGATAAAAAATACGTATTTTTTGCTTAAAAAAGCTAAAAAAGAATGTCCTTTTCTGCTATAATAAAAGTATTCAACAAGGAGAAGTGTATGAAACGTAGTGAAGTAAATTATGAAAAATTAAGTCCAATGATGAAACAATACATGGACATTAAAAAAGAATACGAATCCGAACTACTATTTTATCGAGTAGGGGACTTTTATGAATTATTTTTTGAAGATGGAGAACTAGCAAGTAGAGAATTAGAACTGACCTTAACCGGAAAAAATGCGGGATTAGAAGAACGGGTTCCAATGTGTGGGGTTCCTTTTCATTCTGTAAAACCTTATATTGAAAAGCTAGTAAATAAAGGGTATAAGGTAGCTATATGTGACCAACTAGAAGACCCAAAAGATGCCAAAGGAATGGTCAAACGTGGTGTCACTCAAGTCATTAGTAAAGGAACAGTGGTAGATTTAGAACTATTAAACGAACATAACAACCATTATATCGCGAGCATCCTAGATTTTTCTTATATCTATGTAATTTGTTATGCTGATGTTTCCACAGGAGATAGCTTTGTATCGATTCTTCCTCATCAAAAAGAGAAACTGATGAATACCATCTTAAACCTAGGAATTCTAGAAGTTGTTTTAGCAAATAACGAAGACTTAGAATTATTAACTCTATTAAAGGGAACTTATGGAATTGAAGTTTCCATTTCTGAAGGAGAATTAGAAGATAAATACACCGATATTTATAAAAACATAGAAGATGAGCATTATATTCATACGATAAAACACTTATTATATTATCTTGTAGTAAAAGAACTAAAAGATTTAAGCCATTTCAAAGAAGTAGAAATCGTCGTACCAGATGACTATCTAGAAATGGACGTTCACACCGTAAGAAATTTAGAACTGATAGAAACATTACGATTAAAAGAAAGAACATTCTCTCTTTTATGGCTTCTAGATAAAACAAGAACAAGCATGGGTTCTAGAAAACTGAAACATTGGCTCATGAATCCCTTAAAAGAAGAAAGCTTAATTTTAGAACGTTATGACAAGATCGAAACATTAAATAACGAATTTATTTTAAAAGAAAAATTAAGAGATGCCTTATATAACGTTTACGACATTGAAAGATTATGTGGAAAAATTTCAACCGGAACAGTCAATGCAAGAGATTTATTACAATTAAAAACAAGTCTAAAACAATTACCAGAAATCAAAGAAATTGTAAGTGGATTAAAATTTAAAGAGACAGTAAACCTTCACACAGACATTTATGAACTACTAGAAAAGGCCATCTACGAAAATCCTCCCGTAACTATAAAGGAAGGATATTTAATAAAAGAAGGATACAATAACGAATTAGATGAATTAAAAAGTATTCGCAGTGGTGGCAAAGATTTTATCGCAAACTTCGAGCAAGAACTAAAAGACCAGACAGGAATTAAAAATTTAAAAGTTGGTTATAACAAAGTGTTTGGTTACTTTATTGAAATTACTAAAGGACAAATAGGAAATGTTCCAGAAGATCTTCATTGGGAAAGAAGACAGACGCTTACCAATGCAGAAAGATACATTAGCCCTGAACTAAAAGAAAAAGAAGCTCTTATTTTAAATGCAGAAGAAAAAATCATTGATATAGAATATCAGTTGTTCTGCGAAATAAAAGACAACATTAAAAAACAAATTTTATCATTAAAAGATACCGCCAATATTTTAGCAGAGTTAGACGCGATTACATCTCTAGCCGTTGTAGCCGAAGAATGTCACTTAGTAAGACCAGAATTAAATAAAGAACACTTGATTGAGATTAAAGGGGGCCGTCATCCAGTCATTGAAAAAGTAAGTAACTTGAATTATGTTGCTAATGACTGTGTTATGGACTCGAGTATCAATACGCTTTTAATTACAGGCCCTAATATGAGTGGTAAATCGACCTATATGAGGCAACTAGCTATCATCATTATTATGGCTCAGATGGGTTCATTTGTCCCGGCAACAAGCGCGCGTCTCCCGATCATCGATAAAATATTTACTCGGATTGGGGCAAGTGATGACTTAGTCAGTGGGGAATCTACTTTTATGGTGGAAATGAAAGAAGCCAAAAATGCAATTTGTAATGCTACAGAAGATTCCTTAATTTTATTTGACGAATTAGGCCGCGGAACAGCAACCTATGATGGCATGAGTCTCGCAGAGGCTATACTAAATTATGTAGCCAAACATATTCGTTGTAAAACTTTATTTTCAACTCACTATCATGAATTAACTGTATTAGAGCGAGAGATTCCTTCCATCAAAAACGTTCATGTTAGTGCCAAAGAAATTGATGGAAAATTAATATTTTTACACAAAGTACAAAACGGGGCAGTGGATAAAAGTTATGGAATCCATGTGGCAAAACTAGCAGGATTGCCAGAAGAAATCATCAAAAATGCAGAAGAAATTTTATCCGTTTATGAGAATAAGCCAAAAGAAAAACAAGAAAGTCAAATTCAATTAGTGATGGAATTTCTGGAAGAAAAGAAAGATCCAATCTATGAAAAATTAACAAAGATTGATCCTCTTAGAATCACACCTATCGATGCCATAAATCTTTTATACGAACTAAAAGAACTATCAAAAGAGAAAGAAAAATAAGGAATCAATGATTTATCGCGAAAAGAACTAGCTTAACCTAGTTTTTTTTGATACAATGTTGGTGGTGATGTATTATGCTAAGTCGGAGTGTATTAAGACAAAAATGTATGACAATTTTATATCAAATAGATATCATGAAACAAAATGAACTACCATATGATGTAGAAGAGATAATAAAAGAAAATTTAAAAATTGAAAATGACTTTGTAAAAGACATTGTATTTGGAGTAGAAACATCATTAAAAGAAATAGATGAAATTGCAAATAAATATCTAAAAGACTGGGATATTAAGCGTTTAGATAAAGCAGGGAGTGCAATTCTTAGAATGGCCATTTACGAAATGAAATACATGGATACTCCACCAGTAGTCGTCATTAATGAAGCTATAGAATTAGCAAAGAAATACACCGACGAAGAATTAGTCAGTATGATTAATGCTGTGCTAGATAAATTTATGAAAGATGAAATGTAGAAAATGAAAAGGACAAAAGAAGGATACGTTGATTTAAAATCTAATATTCCAAACTGGAATAAAAAACGACAAAAAGGAGAAATCATCCCGTCAGAAGGATGTGGTCCTTATTACCAAGGTTGGTGGATTAAAAACTTAGACGAAGAAGATTGGTTTTTAAAAGTTTTTAACCAAAAAGGAATTCCATATCGCTTTTATGTGGAATTATTACTAGAATATTTAGCTCAAATGGTTGGAATTCGCACTATAGAATCCAAGATTGTAGAAGTAAATAAACAATTTAAAACATATGGCTTAATTTCAAAAGACTATCGAAAAAAAGATTGCAATATCGTTTCTGGGAAAGAGATTGTTTTGGATTTTTTAAAACATCTCGAAAAGAATCATTTATTAGAAGAATATTTAGGTATCCAAAAAATAAGCGATTTAAAAAATTCTATTTCAGAATATAACTCGCTTGACTGTGTTTGGGACGCATTAAACTATCGTTATTCTAAATTTTCAAATAGCAATGAAATTGTCACCAATAACATGAATGAACTTGCCAGACGATATACATTTCTATTTTTGATGATGCAATCCGATTTCCATTTAGGCAATTGGGAAATGATAGAACAAGGTCAATCTGTCTTCTTAGCACCTGTATATGATATGGACATGAGTTTTCGAAGTTCTTTCGATGATTATGAAAAGAACAATTCCATGAAGTCATATTTAACAAGTACACAAGATGTATATCAAGACTTTTCAAATTTCTATTTTTCTCTACCAGAAAAAGATCAAATCATAATTCAAAATGAAATTTTAGTATTAACACCAGAAACAATAGCTACAGCAATTGACTTTTTACCAAAAATTCATTCTATCGAAATGCCGTTTTCTATGAAAGAAACTATCTTAAAAAGATATAATGAACATTATCAAAGAATCATGGATATGATACAAAATAAAAGGACTAGGTGAGAAAATTGAACCAGGAATATATAACAATATCAAAAATCAATCAGTATATTAAGTTAATGTTCGATAGCAATAATACTCTTCAAAGAGTTTATTTAAAAGGAGAAATCAGTAACTTTAAAAGACATACCTCGGGACATTTATACTTAACTTTAAAAGACGAAGAGTCAAGGATTAGTGCCATCATGTTTCGAAGTGCCGCTGCAAGTTTAAAGTTTACACCGGAAGACGGAATGAACGTATTAGTAACCGGACGAATCAGTGCCTATCCCGCTGGTGGAAACTATCAAATCTATATTGATAAAATGGAAGTCGATGGCCTAGGAAATCTATATGTAGAATTTGAAAAACTAAAGAAAAAGTTACAACAAGAAGGATTATTTGATCCAGCTCATAAAAAAGAAATACCCGCGTTTCCTAGAAAAATTGGGATTGTAACTGCTCCAACAGGTGCTGCCATCAAAGATATATTAAGTACGATTAAAAGAAGGTTTCCAATATGCGAAACGATTTTGTTTCCAGCGTTAGTTCAAGGAGCATCGGCAGCTAGCGATGTAGCCAAAAAAATAGAAATTGCCAATACCTATGATATCGATGTATTAATTGTTGGTCGTGGAGGAGGCTCCATCGAAGACTTGTGGGCTTTTAACGAAGAAATTGTTGCCCGTGCCATTTATAATTCTCATGTTCCTGTCATTAGTGCAGTCGGTCATGAAGTCGATGTAACAATTGCTGACTTTGTCGCTGACAAGCGTGCACCAACACCCACTGGAGCCGCAGAAATGGCAGTCCCCACTGTGAGCGAAGTCAAAAATATCTTTGTGCTTAAAAAAAATACTCTTTCTAGTATCATCAAAGAAAGAATTACCATAGCAAATCAAGAATTAAAAAAATTACGCGCTAGTTATATCTTGAAAAATCCAATGACACTTTACGAAGTAAAGATGCAAAAACTAGATAGCCTAACGGATGCCTTAAATAAAGATATGACAAATTATATTGCAAAAAAGAGACTAGAATTACAAAACTATCAAAAAAATTACGTTTTACAAAATCCACTAAATAGTTACACAAAATATTTTAAAGATTTAGAAAACAATCAAAAAGTACTAAAAAACAAAATAGAACAAATTTTAGAGAAAAAAACAAGCGATTTACAGTACATTATTCAGACTCTAAGGCTTGTAAATCCCTTAAATATATTAGAAAAGGGCTATTCTTTAGTGAAGAAAGATGGCCATATTATAAAAAGTACTCAAGATATTAAAAACAATGATATCCTAGATATTAAATTGTATCAAGGAGAATTAAAAGTAGAAGTAAAGGAGATATTATCATGAACGAAATTACATTTGAAACTGCTCTAAAAGAGCTAGAAGAGATTATAAAAAAACTAGAAAGTGGTAGCATTCCTCTAGAAGAAGCCATTAATGAATATACCGACGCGATGAACTTAGTGAAAGTTTGTCAAGAAAAATTGGATCACGCAACCGAGCAAGTGAATAAAATATTAAGTGAAAGTGGCGAATTAGAAGACTTTAAAGTAAGTGAGAGTGAAACCCATGAGTAAATTGGTAACAAAAATAACAGACCGTGATACAGACTTTGCCCAGTGGTACACGGATATCTTAAGAGAGGCGGATTTAGTAGCATACTCTTCCGTAAAAGGAAGTATGATCATCAGACCTTATGGCTATGCAATTTGGGAAAGAATGCAAAACATCTTGGATAAAGAATTTAAACGTACAGGACATCAAAATGTCCAAATGCCTATGTTTATTCCGGAATCTCTACTAAATATTGAAAAAGAACATGTCAAAGGTTTTGCACCAGAAGTAGCTTGGGTAACCTATGGCGGCGAAAACAAATTAGAAGAAAGAATTTGTGTCCGTCCAACAAGCGAAGTATTATTCTGTGATCATTACAAAGACATTATTAAGTCTTATCGTGATCTTCCTATTCTATATAACCAATGGTGCACGATTGTTAGATGGGAAAAAACAACAAGACCATTCCTTCGTAGTCGTGAAATTTTATGGCAAGAAGGACATACGATGCACGCTACTGCCGAAGAAGCAAAAGAAGAAACCCTTAGAATGTTCAAAATTTATGAAGATTTTCAAAGAAATATTTTAGCTCTTCCAGTGATTACCGGGAAAAAGACTGAAAAAGAAAAATTTGCTGGAGCAGAAGAAACCTATACTTTAGAAGCAATGATGTACGATGGAGTAGCATTGCAAAACGGAACCAGTCATTATTTTGGCAATCACTTTGCCAAAGCGTTTGGGATAGAGTATTTAGATACCGATAATAAATTGAAAACTCCTTATCAAACCAGTTGGGGTGTTGCGACTAGAATGATTGGTGCAATCATCATGACACATGGCGACAATCACGGGCTAGTGTTACCTCCAAACATTGCCCCGATGAAAGTAGTATTTATCCCAATTGGCAAAGACGAGAAAGTACTAGATACTATAAATGATATAACAAAGTCTTTAAAAGAAGACATTACCTATCAAATTGATACGTCGGATAAAACTCCAGGATTCAAATTTGCAGATGCCGAAGTCAAGGGAATTCCAATTCGTGTAGAAGTAGGAATGCGTGATTTAGAACAAAATAAAGTAACTTTAGTAAGAAGAGACACCCTTGAGAAAATACCAGTAGATATAGAAAACGTATCTCAAGAAATAGAAAAATTATTACCACAAATTCAGCAAGATATGTATGATCGTGCTCTAAAAAGAAGAGATAGCATGATATATGAAGCAACCGATTATGAAACGTTTAAAAAAGAAACCAAAGAAAAAAATGGTTTTTACAAAATAAATTGGTGTGGAGAAACCGCTTGCGAAGACAAAATAAAAGAAGATACAGGATTAAAAAGTCGTTGCCTAATTGAAGGAGAAAAAATAACTGGTCCTTGCCTTGTCTGTGGGAAAGATGCGAAACATAGACTCTATGTCGGAAAACAATATTAAGTGCCACAAGCACTTTTTTTCTATATATTTCCATGACAGATATTACCATATTTCTTTGGACTTAAATTACCATACTATAGCTAGTAGGTGATGAATCATGAAAAAATTAAAAATTGCAATGATCCTTAGTATTTTATTTTTTCCAATTAGTGTCTTTGCTTACCCAAGTTCAGTCATATTAGGCGGAGAAAACGTTGGAATACACATTGAAATGCCTGGTGTCATGGTGATTGGTTTTTATAAAGTAAATGGTAGTAACATAACAAGTAGTCCAAATATTGAAGTAGGAGATATTATTACAGAAGTAAATGGAACCCAGGTTACCAAAATAGATGAATTAACCAGTGCAATAGAAAATCTTGTAAAAAATGATCAAATTACTCTTTCTATATCAAGAAATGGGGAAAATATCAAAACAACACTAAACTTAATCAAAACTGATGGCGTTTACAAAACAGGATTATATGTCAAAGATAGTATCACTGGCCTCGGAACAATCTCTTATATTGATCCAGAAACAAGAGTGTATGGTGCTCTTGGTCATGAAATATTAGAAAGTACATCAGGAACTCTTGTAGAAGTAAAGACAGGTTCCATATTTGAAAGTACAGTAACAAGCATTAAAAAAAGTAGTAATGGAACAGCAGGAGAAAAAAATGCAAACTTTAATTTAGATCATATCTTCGGAAATATCGAAACCAACACAAATCACGGAATTTTTGGTATCTATGAAGAAGAGATAGAGGGTAGTACCATCGAAGTAGCAAATAAAGAAGAAGTAAAAGTGGGAAGTGCTTCAATCTATACAGTACTAAGTGGCAGCGAAAAAAAGGAATATGAAATAGAAATTACCAATATCCAAGAATATAACGATGTCAAAAATATTACATTCGAAATAACGGATCACGAGTTAATTGATAAAACAGGAGGCATTGTTCAAGGAATGAGTGGTTCTCCAATCGTTCAAAATGGGAAAATCATTGGAGCAGTAACTCATGTGATTATTGATAATCCATTAACTGGATACGGAATATTTATTACAACAATGTTAGAGAATGGTGACAAAATATTATAAACCATTCTTTTTTCATGTCTGAAACCGTCTAGAAATCAATTCGTTATTTACTTTCTACCACTTTTTCTATATACTTATGATTATAGTAGGTGTTTATATGAAAAAGTCTCTTATTTTACATAACATATTAATGTTATTTAGTCTCGGATTCCTTTTGATTTTCCATTATTTTATCTTATTTCTAGAAGAAGCTAGAAGTGAAGGAGCATTTTTATTCTTTATCTTACTTCTTTTTTCGAACTGGGGCTTCAATGCCTTTAAACAAGAAAAAAAATTAGTCCAAAACAAAGGATACTATTGGATATATAACACAGTACTAATTCTTTTAATCGCATTTTTAGGATTTAGCTTAATTTCATATTTTCAAAATAATCATAATGCCCATTTTTTAAAAATGACTATTACATCTAGTATAATCTATCCAGGACTTCTTATCTCATTTCTTCTATTAAATATTGCGAGCATTTTTCTAAAAAAAGAAACGGTAATTGTAAAAAAAGATATCTCGAACTATTTTTATATCAGCGCAAGTCTTGTTAGCGCGGTAAATATCTATCACTTATTTAATATTATTGGAATTTATACCAACTACCCTTGGATGGCTAGTATCATTGGCTTCATCTTATCAATGAAATTATTAAATCAAAGCTCATATTTATTTACGCGAAAAGAAGAATCTCGAAAGCTAGAGTTTTTCCTAATAATTTGCTTTTTATTTATGAAAGAATTCATCTTTGCTTTATTAACTCTTTTTCATCTTTTAACATATGAAAAAACTGCATCTTAGCTAATTGTGTAAGCTATAATCGATGCAGCAATACCACCTACCATTACAAATAAAGTAATCCAGGTTACAATTTTTCTTGTTTTCTTATTCATGTTAACCTCACTTTTACGTACTATAATTTATCATAAATTTCCTATTTTGTAAATATATTTCAATAGGTGATCCTTTTGAAACGGTTAAAATATTATTTGAAGCAAAGAAAACATTTAGTCTTATTTATTAGCATTCTAGCCCTTGCCGGCGCGATAGTAGGCCTCTATTTAGGCGTCAGCAACATTGAATTTTTAAAAGAAGACGTTTTATATTATACGAGTCATATTAACAATCAATCTTATAATTATATCCTGTTTCATTTTTTTGCAGTAGTCATAAGTATCGTGACTTCTTTTTTTGCAATTGGTATTCCCTTATTATGTACCCTTTTATTTTATGAAGGGATGACAATTGGTTTTCTAATTGGAATCTTTTCTGTAACTTATGGAATATCAGGCACATTATTTTCTTTAATCTTTATAATTATCACGAAACTTATTTATCTAATTTTATTAATTCTATTATTTTCTAAATGCCTAAAAATTGCAAGAAAAATGATTGGAAAATACATTTATAAAATCGATCCAAGTATCCTTGTAAGTCGCTTGTTAAAAGGCTGTATTACCCTAACTGTCATTTTATTAGTCTATGACGTAGTTCTTTTGTTATTTGCAAATCAAATTCTTTCCTTTTTTTCCTTTCTTTTAACATAATATTCTTGCATTTTCTTCATTTCTCATTATAATAAACACTAATGGTGATAAATATGAAGAACAATGCATTTTTAGCTTATCAAGGAAGATATATGAATGTAAATATAATTTTAGACACATTTGAACAATATTTGAAGTCAAATGGTCAAAAGAAAAAAGCAATGGCTTTTGAGTATGACGATATCATATTAATAGCAGAATCCTTTCAATTTCAAAGGAATGACATTATAGATACAGATGACTATAAAAGCATTTGTGACTGTACCGATTTAACTGTGTTAAAAAAATTTCAAGAAGAATTAAGGCAATCTGGAAGTGCAGTATTTTTTAATATGAGGGATGTCCCTTTATCAGCAGCCTACATCGATATTGGCCAAAATGCCCTTTATGCAGGAGTGACAAAATCAGAAGGGGATATAGCTCTTTATTTAGGATTAACTAGTAGTAATGAAGTGATGTTATCAAATGATTTGACGATTTTAGAGTCTTTCTGTGAAACAGTAATGCAAGTACCAAACGACACATTTTATGTAGAGGGCTATCTTTATAATTATGCTGCAAGTAAGTCTATGCCTATTAAAAACTTATTAGAGTCATCCCAAAAAAATATTTTCTTAAAGAATAATCAGCCAAAAGAAAAACTTCCTCCAATTACAGAAGTTTATGAAGAAATGAAAAAGAGAATTGTTGGCCAAGATGAAGCCATTAAAAACGTTTTATTATCCGTCTATAACAATTTAGAATGGGCTTCACAAATAAACGATAATATCACAAGGAGTGAGAAAATTACATTAAAAGAAAACAATTTGTTGATTGGCCCAAGTGGGTGCGGAAAAACTGAAATAGTAAGACAATTAGGAGAGATATTAGAAATACCTGTCATTGAAGAAGACATCCAAAAATTTTCACCAACAGGATACAAAGGAATTGACATTTCAGAAGTATTAGAAGATATATACTTTCAAAGTCATGGTAATTTAAAAATCGCCGAACAAAGCATTTTATTTTTGGATGAGATTGATAAAAAAATTATCAATGATGCGGAAGCAAAAACATTTGGTGTTTCAACATTAAATCATTTTTTAAAGATTATGGAAGGTGGAAAATATACTCTTTCTAACGGTATCATCTTTGATACGACGAACGTAACCGTCATATGCGCTGGAGCGTTTATGGATTTATTCCGTGCAAGTAAAAAGAAATATCCTCTTGGGTTTGAAAAGACGCCTCAGGTAGAGACTACTGCCTCTATTCAAGAATCTCTAATAAAATATGGAATTCCTGCAGAGTTTCTAGGTCGCATCAAAAGAATTTCAAGATTAAAAGCATTGTCATCAGAAGATAAAATCCATTATTTATTAAACTCAAAATTAAGCATTCTAAATCTTAAATTAAGGCTATTGGAACAAAAAGGAATCACTGTATGCTTTAGAGAAGGAAAAGAGAATTTTGCTAAAATGGTAATAGACCAATATCAAGAAGCGTTTACGAAAGAATTAGGACTTCGTGGTTTAAATGCGTTTGCGTCTTTACTATTTGACGACTTAGAATGGCTTATCTACAGTGGACAAAGTACAGATACCATAACACTTGATGAAAAATGTATCAGAAAAGTCTTAGAAAGAAAAAGAAAAGAAAATCTCTTAGAATAGGGGAAACTTTTCTTTTT
>DVHP01000142.1 GCA_018711945.1 Candidatus Ventrenecus avicola | reverse complement strand
AACTGTTGTTTCAATAAAACCATCTTTTTGTAAATCTTCATAAGCCCTTTGTACTGATATAACACTAACGTGCAAAGATTTAGCTAAAGAACGCATTGAGGGTATTGATTCTCCAGCTTTTAATTCGCCAGACATTATCATTTGTTTAAATTGACTTGTTATTTGCTCGTAGATTGGCTTGTTTGTATTATTACTAATGATAATTTCCATTTTCACCCCTCCTAAATGTACTTATTGAATAAGTACATTATAGTACATCTTGCTTTTGTTGTCAACTCCAACAAAAAAAGAAAAATTAGATTGTTTTATAATTTTTCTTTTTGTTTATTTTATAAAAGTAATCTTGTCATAACTTCTTCAGCTTGTTTTTGAGTCAATACTTTTTCCATGTATTCATCAAAACCATATTCATAAATGAACTCATCTCTAGCTCCTGTAGAAAGAGTTAATACAACAATAGGAATATTAAATCCTTCTATATCTTTTAAATCATGTAAAATATCTATTCCATTACGTTTACCATACTTATATAGATTATTAGTTATGATAACGTCACAAGTATAACCATGAACAATTTTATCATAGATGTCATCACCAGATTCTACAGTATCAACTTCAAAGCCTAATGACATTAATACTTTCCTAGTGTTTTGAAGCATCCACTCATGATAATCACCAACTAGAGCCTTTTTTTCTTTAAAAGTATCTTTCATGACTAATGAGGTGTTATCAGATATTTTAATTTTCTTATTACTATTAATTTTCTTTAATTCTTGTTCTTTTACTATTTTCAATTCTCTTTCATTTCTTTTGCTTTCTCGAAAATAGTATTCTTTCTCTTCTTGTTCTGTTTTTAAATTACGTTCTAATAATATTGAATGTAGTTTATACCCTCTAAGTTTGTCAATCAAAATAAAAAGAACAATACATAAAATTACTACTAAAATTACTGCTATTATTAACAAAATTTCTATAGCATCCATTATAGCTTCCTTTCCATAATCTATACACGTGTATAGAAGACTTTGTGCTGCACAAACTATATAATAAAATAAGGTTTTCGAGATTGGAGGCGATTGATTATTACAAGGAAAAGTAAAGATATACTTGCAATAAATTTAAAATATTATAGGTATCAATCTAATTTATCTCAAGAAAAATTTGCTGAAGCTATTGATACCACCTTCTTATACGAATACCAATTAGAAAAAGGTAAAAGAAATCCATCTGTGAATATGTTAGATAAATTATCTACCAACATTTCTAAATTGTTAGATTGTAATATTACATCTGCTGATTTATTATCATACGATGAAAAGAAAATTATAAGTTCTAAAAGAATTGATAAAAGAAATAGTAATTAGTGTCGACCAAAACATTTCAATTACTTTTTTTATAAAATTTTTTACTAGTATTCATATATCTATCGCCTCGGGATTTACCTTGTATTTATTTTCTTACAACTAACACTCTCCTTTCGTTAGTAATTCATATATATACTGCTTTATGATTACTCAAATACAATTATAACACAAATTTTGACTTATAAAACATAAAGTTGCTCCTTGTGAAGGAGCAGTATGTTAATGATATTTCCTATAAAATTATTTATAGGAGGTACTAACGATGAACAACATTTATGATTTATTTAATCTTATAGGAAGAAATATGAAAGCTATAAGAACTGAAATAATCGGTAAATCACAAGAAAAAATGGCAGAAGAAAACGATTTAAGTAGAAGTTTTATTTCACACATCGAAAGTCCAAATGTGGATACAGGAGTTTCATTAGATACCTTATTTTACTTAGCACAGAAATATAACTTTGATATTAGAAAATTCTTCGATGGATATGAAGAACTTATGAATAAAGACAAAAGAAATGATGAA
This sequence comes from Candidatus Ventrenecus avicola, assembly GCA_018711945.1. Taxonomy (GTDB): domain Bacteria; phylum Bacillota_I; class Bacilli_A; order RF39; family UBA660; genus Ventrenecus; species Ventrenecus avicola. Next base: position 12,808 of record DVHP01000142.1, on the reverse strand, counting down.
TAATCATTTCTTTTTTAATAGTTCATTCTAAACGATGCTACTGCATACCACATTCCATTTTTCTCATACACACTTACTGCCATAGCTGTATTTTCATTCCTTAACATAGTTTCTCTATGTGTTGGGCTATTTTTCCAAGCCTCAAAGAAGTTACCACCTGCTGTACCATAACCAATATTTTCTCCAAAACCGTAGGAAGCATTATGAGAATAATTGCTTACAATTTGTTTAGCTCTCATGTCAGCTTCATTTTGTGCTTCTGTAGTGATTGGTAATTCAGATTTACCATTTTGTCTTCTATAAGCATTAATCTGAGATGCGTATGTGCTAGCAATATCTCTTCTGTAACCTTCTGATGATTGCTGAGAAGTATTGTTACTTGATTGATTGCTTGAATTATTACTTGTTATATTATTGTTGTTTTTGCTCGAACTAGTATTATTATTGCTTGAAGAAGGAGCAGGATTGTTTTTAGCATTCTCATATTCAATCATTGCATCACTTTTATATATAGTACCATCAATAGTTTTACTAACTTTACCTTCTTCTTTAGCTGATTCTAAATCAATAATTTCTAATGTAAAATTTTTAGATGTTTTATTTTCATATTGATCTGTTGCAATTACTTCTAATTCATAAGTACCAATTTTAGATAAATCATAATCACCATCAATAGTGATTTCAACTTTCGATAAATCCTCTGCTTCAAAGAACTTTGTTAAATCTACATCTTTGGAGTTTTGTTCTAAAGTTATTTTTTCTGGTACTGTTTTAAATTCTGGTTTTTTAGTGTCTTCTACTTTTATTTGAAATTGAATTTCTTTATCTTTATATTTCATAGATAATTTATAAGTACCTACTTCTAATAATTCAGCACCTTTTGATAATAGTTTATTATCTACTATACTGAATTTATCTTTATCATCGATATTAAGTTTATATTCATCTATATCTTTTATTTCCTCAGGATTCTTTAAATAATAAGATGATGTAAAAGGCACTTCATCTCCAAATTCAAATACAAAAGTATCTTTCTTCAATACAAGCTGATTTTTATTTAATAAAAGAAAAGAAATAACAGTTACAGATATTATTATAATAATGGAAATTAAAATGATAATCAATTTTTTTCGTTTCATTTGATACACCTCACACGTCTATGTAAATGTGGCAAAGCCACATTATATACTTCTAATTAATATGAAATTCATAAGTCATTTGATAAATATAAGACACTCTATTGTTATAAATTGCTAATAAATAAAATGCTCTAGGTTTATACTTTCTAACCGTTCTCTCTGCTATCTTCATTTTAGCAGAAATTTGTGAATCTGTCAGTCCATAAAATCCTTTCCACATTAATAATTCTCCCAACATAGCATCTTTACTTTGAATTTCACATATATTTTTGATATATTGTCCAACTTTATCTTTTTCATTATCCAACTTCTCTACTATTTTATTTTCAAATGAGCTTTTTTTTCTAACCTGATTTGAGAATTTTATTAAACTAGTAGAGTTCATTGGAATAGTTAGATTTTTTTTAATTCGTCTTTCAACTAATGGCTGATATTTCGTACAAAGTTTCTTACCATTTAAGATTGTTTTTTGTTCATCTATTTCTGGTATATAAACTTCAGAAGCCTCAATCATATTATGCCACAGTTTCTACTTCTTCTTGTTCTATTTTATAAACATTGACTGCTTTCTTTAATTCTGGATCATAGTCAAACTTAACTAAATCTCCTTCATCTAATGTTTTAAAACCACTCATCATAATTTCTGAAAAATGAACATATATATCATTTTCCACTTCCTCACTTTGAATAAATCCATACCCCAACTGAGCATCAAACCATTTTACTTTCCCTTTCATCTTCTTTTTCCCTTTCCTTTCGTCTTTAATTCATTTTCTCCTGTAGCAAGTTCATATAATTTATCAATTCTTACTGTAATAGAATTAACAATTAATATCATTGCTACGGTTACTACCAAATAATAAAAACTACTCATTAAACTACTAAATACTGCAAAATGTATAATTAATAAAACTATTTCTGGTATCAATAAAATTCCACATATAAACATCATAATAATTTCTTTTGTACTTTTTATATTTTTCTTTTTGATTGCAATTAATGTTATTGCAAATACAAGTGTAATAATACATATATTGTAAACATCTAAAATAAAAGCAATAAACTTATTAATATTTATGATATTAACACTTGTAAGATATATTAAACTTTGTGTAACCAGATTTACAAATATAAAAGTTGTTAATAAAAATATTATTTGCTTTACTACTTTTAAAATATTAGAAACTTTATGATATTTTTGCATCCTTTTATTATTTCCTTCGCCCTTCCAATACTCCATAGCACTTCTATCATATAAATCAGTATAAAACTGTTTTAGTTTTTTCATTTCTCCTCCTTCAATGATAGAGATATAGATATTGCTTCATCAATATCTTTCATAGTACTACGTTTTAAAGTATATTGGTAACAGATTATCTGCTCTTTTGAGATAGTAAAGATATGTTCACATAAAGCCATCTGCTTTGAATCAATCCTTACATGAATTGGTAAATCAGTTCTTTTAATTTTTGTAGTAATTGGCACAACAATTAGTGTTTTAGAAAAAGTATTAGCGTAATCATTCTGGACGATTATACATGGACGTCTTCCGTTTTGAATGTTAGGATAAGAATTATTAAGATTAACTAAATAGACATTGCCCTTTTTATAATTTTTCATAAAAAGTATATTTTAATTGGTGTTTTTACTTCAAGAATATAATAAGCGTTTAGAGGATATTTGGACTTTCTTTTGAATCTATCTTTAGGGTTTTCATAAATAATTCTTAATTCACAATTAAATCCAATCTTTTCTAACTGTTTGATTACATTTTCTTTTCCTACACGTTTTACAAGATCCCTGCCACAAGAACAATTACCAAATTTATCCAGATGATTGATAATCCATTGTGGTATTATTTCTTCATTAGATTTAGACATTTAGATGTCATCCTTTCAACATTACTATTCAACACTTCATAATACTGCACTTTGGAAACCAACCTGTCTTTTTGTTTCTATCTATCACTCCTCTCTTTTGTAGACTACAGGAAACATTTACTTTTTTTAAAAACACTAGTTATTAAGTGTAATTTTAAAAGTATTAGTTTGTAGACCACAGGAAACATTTTGCTTTAAAAAAATAAGTACTCCCTCTAGTTATGTTATGATTTCTCATCACCATCCTCGGTACTTCATCCTACACATACATATTAATCTTTTTTTTGAAAAAAGTCAACCACTATTTTGAAGATTAAATTGCTGTATAGATATTTTCTATACAGCTTGGTACTATTTTCTCATTATTGAGTCAGAATAATCAGATAATAATTTTAAAGTATTATCTAAAATGTCTTCATCCTCTATTGAAACAGTACCAATGATACCAACTGCATTTATTAAATTTTCTAATTTTACTGCTAATGAACTCGTACATAAAAGATCTTGAGTGGTAGTCTTATAATCTTTTATTATTACATTGAGTTTTTGGAGCAACATTGATAAGTCTTTATAATTCATACTTTCCTTTAATTCAATGTGCTTTTGTACTACGGTTAATACTTCATCTACTTCTTTTACTACTTTTACTGCTACAATTTCATTAGTCATACTTTTTTCCTTCCTTTTTTTGAGTGGTATTTGTGGCTTCTTCCCCCTTTAAATGATTAATACACTCTTCAAGAATCTGGATAGTTGTAGCTCGATCTAATTGTGTAGAAATTTTAATCTTTTTATCTTTCCTTGTACTTACACTAATCATTATACTTCTGACCTGACATGAAGACATCTCTATATTTATTCACCTCTCTTCCTTAGGGTGAAAAAACCACCCTTTTCAAACTATCGCCTCCACTTCATATACTACTAATTTAATAATATCAAAAAAAATTATGTTTGTCTACCACAGGCAACATAATTGCTTAATAATTAAAATTGAAAAGATATTTTTGTTACCCGTGGTAGACATTTTATAAAAAAAATAGTAAAATGATAAAGAAAGAGGTTGGATTATGACTAGAAATGAAGCAATAAAAAAAATTGTATCTGATTATATATCATCCAATGGATTATCACAAAGTGATTTTGCTAGGCGTGGTGGATTAACTAGAGTTTATGTAAATAAACTTATTAAAAGAGATCCATCAACAAAATATGGAATATCCTCTACCATGTTTGCTAAAATTGCTGATGCAATGAGAATGCAAGTGCAAGATTTAGAAGATTTAGTACACCTATATGAAGAAAATGATTCTATTCCAAAAGATTACACAGAAATTTCCAAGATTAAAAATGACATAATAAACATAATTAGAAATTCAAACCTTAATGAAAAACAATTATTAGAAATATATTACTTTATAAATCAATATAGCTCTAAAAATAGTTAGAGTTTTTATTTTGCTTTAATACTCAAGTTCTAATTCATCATTTTCTTTATACCATCCCGTTTCATCATCCCATTCTATTTGCTCCAAACTTTCTAATTTTTCAATATTGCTATACATCGAGGCTTTAAAATAATTATATTTATTTTCAATTAGATTTCCTTCTTCATCTTTAAATTTATTCTTAATAACTTTATTTGTAATATAATGACTAATTTTAATGAGTTCTTGATATGAATATTCAGATAATAATTTATTAAACATTTCATCATATTGAAACAAATCAATATCCATGTCCGAAACATAGTTTTTTTCAATTAAATCTTTTGTTAAAGGATTTAAATTATTTAAATCAAAAAAAGATGACTTTTCTTTATCATCTTTATCATTTTGTTCTTTAGTATTTTGTTTATTAGTATTTATTTGCGTTGGGTTATCCATATCTGGATTATCCATATATGGATTTTCCGTATCTGGATAAACTAATTCTTTTTCTATATGTGGTTCTTCATAAATAATATATGTATATTCAAATAATCCCTTATCATTTTTGCTCTTTTCTATTACCAAATAATTATTATCTTTTAATTCCTTAAGAGTAGATCTAATTGCATCCTTACCCTCTTTACAAATAGAACAAAGTCCAGCAAGAGAATAATCCCAGTCATCAGGTAAGGATAACATGAACGAAAGTAATCCTTTAGCTTTTAATGAAAGTGATTTATCTCTTAAATGATAATTACTCATTACTGTGTAATTCTTATTTTTTTCTACTTTAAACACCATATTCTCCTCCCCTTTCTGACATATAAAAAAGAGCTTAACGCTCTTTAATCATTAGAATCCAAATTCAACTCTACCTTATTTACTTTATAATCTTTATCAACTACATTTAATTGTAAATTTTCGATAAATAAAGTGGCTTTAAAATCTTTGATTGAATTTTCTATTGCATCCTTCAAATCTTCGTTAACATCTAAATCCAAAGTCTTAATCGGAGTTTTTAAAGAAACATTATTATTTGTTTTTTCTCCTCTTGCAATACTAATAATTTCAATAATTTGATCTCCTAATTTCATTTCTTTATCAAAACTATTATTTAATTCTTTAATTTCAGTTAAATGAATTGATTTCTTATTATGATATAATTCTTGATAAATTTCTTCAGTAATGAATGGGAAATAAATACTAAAATCTTGTAATAATTTATAAAGTAAAGTATAAACTGTTTTTTGTCCAGAATATCTTGCCTCATCACCAAATTCTTCAGGACGATATAATCTATGTTTTACAATTTCAATATAGTTGTCACAGAAGTTCCAGAAAAATTTCTCTAGGTGATTCAATGCAAGTCCTACTTCGTATTCATCAAGATATTTTAAAAATCCTTTTTCCATTTCTTGATATTTTCCTAATATCCATTTATCAATATATTCATAATTATTAAATTCTTTATCTTTATAATCTTGAAGGTGCATTTCAATGAATTTGGATACATTCCAAATCTTATTTACTAATTTACGTCCTCTCTGTAGTGTTTCTTCACTATAAACAATATCTGTTCCTAGACGTCCTGAACCAGCCCAATAACGAATGACATCAGCAGAATATTGGTTAATAAGATTCAAAGGTTCTACTTTGCTATTACCTTTACTCTTACTAATTTTTTCACCTTTACCAGCCATTACAAATCCAGAAATCATTACATTATCCCATGGTCTTTGTCCAAAGTGATAAAAACTTTTAACGATTGTATAAAAATCCCATGTTCTAATAATTTCTGAGGCATTAGTTCTTAAACTCATAGGTTTTAAAATATCTTCATAGTTATCTTTTTCACCATAACGCATATTGATTAATGGTGTTACTGAAGATGTTGCCCAAGTATCCATTACATCTGTTTCAGGAACAAACTCAGTACATCCACATTTAGGACATTTATCTACCTTTGGTGAATCCACTAATGGATTAACTGGTAAATCTTCTTTTCTTGCAAATATTGGCTCTCCACACTCTTTACAATACCAAACTGGGAATGGAACTCCAAAGTATCTTTGTCTTGATATACACCAATCCCACATGATATTCTCAACCCATTCATTATATCTATTTTGCATGTGAGCTGGATGCCATTTAATTTCATTTCCAATTTTCAAAAAGTCTTCTTTATGATCCATAGTATCAATAAACCATTGTTTCATAACAGAGTATTCTACTTCTTTACCACATCTTTCATGTGTTTGAACTTCATGCTCTAATTCTTCAATTTTTACTACAAATCCACCTGCTTGTAAATCTTCAATAATTTGTTTTCTTGCTTCTTTAATTTTTAGTCCTCCATAATTTGGAACACTATCTATAATTCTTCCATCATTTGTAAAAATATATTTTAATGGTAAATTATATTTCTTCCACCACTCAATATCAGTTTGATCTCCAAAGGTACAACACATTACTACTCCAGTACCCTTATCAATAGCAACTTTCTCATCTGCCATAATTGGTACTTCTACATCTATAACAGGAATATGGGCTATTTTACCAATTAAATGATTATGCTTTTCATCATTAGGATTTACAAAAACACATACAATAGCAGGTAATAATTCTGGACGAGTTGTTGCAATAGTAAACTCTTCTCCATCTTCTACAGTTTTAAAATTAATATAATTGAATGTTGTTTTTATTGTTTTTGTTTCTAACTCTGCTTGTGCAATAGAAGTTAAACATTCATTACACCATAATGCTGGTGATTCTTTATGATAGCAATGACCTTTATCAATTAAGTCTAAGAAAGAAGTTTGACTGATTTTAATTGTAGAAGGACTAACAGTCTTATAATGAATATCCCAATCTGTACTTACTCCCATTTTACTAAATAGTTCCTGAAACTCTGCTTCATATTTATCTGTAGTTTGGTAACATAATTTTGAAAATTCTTCTCTACCAATTTCATGAGCTTTTTTTCCTTGCTCTTTTTCTACAAGACGTTCACTTGGTAATCCATTATCATCAAAACCAAAAGGATAGAAAATGTTAAATCCTCTTAATCTTTTGTATCTTGCAATCATTTCTGTTTGTGAATAAGAAAAAATATGTCCAATATGAATTTTACCATTAACTGTTGGAGGTGGTGTATCTATAGAAAACACTTTCCTTCCATCTGGAATAAACTTATATATCTTATTCTCATTCCAATAGTTCAACCACTTTGCTTCTTTTTCTTGTGCATTATATTTTTTATCTAACATACTACATTTTCCTTTCTTTTTATATTAAAAATACTATTAACTGCCATAATCATGTCCTTGATAACCCTTATAATTACAGGATTTGTACCATTGGGTGTAGTCTTTACGATACCGGTGCCTTTGTCTGGGTCAGCGTGTTCGTCTCCAATGATAGGGATTTCACGGCCAACAATTGGCAAGATTGCTTTTTTTCCAATATACTTTTGATAACGTTTGTCGCTCGGGTTTACTGCGACTGCCGTATCCCCAAACATCGTCTCTGGACGTGTGGTTGCAACATCTAAATAGTCCTCGCTTCCTACGATAGGATATTTGATATGATAAAATGCTCCTTCTACATCCTTATAAATTACTTCTTCATTTGATAAAGCTGTTTTTGCTTCTGGGTCCCAGTTAATCATTCGCTCACCACGATAAATAAGTCCTTCTTCATATAACTTTACAAAAACCGTACGTACCGCTTTATTAAGGCCTTCATCCAACGTAAATCTTTCTTTTGAATAATCTAGACTAAGCCCTAATTTTGCCCATTGATTATGAATATTTTCTGCGTACTCATCTTTCCAGGCCCAAGCCCGCTTTAGCCATTCATCCCTGCTCATACTACGAGGGTCAATTCCTTCTTCCTTTAGTTTTTTGTCGACTTTGGCTTGAGTCGCGATTCCAGCATGATCCATACCTGGAAGCCATAACGCATCATAGCCTTTCATTCTTTTATAACGAATGATAATATCTTGTAACGTAGTATCCCAAGCATGGCCTAAATGTAGTTTCCCAGTGACATTTGGAGGTGGAATTACAATGGTAAATGGTAATCCACTCTTCTTTCCACTTTCAAAATAACCTTGTTCTTTCCATGCTTCATATTTTCCTTTTTCTACTTCTTTCGGATTATATTTTTTTTCTAACATGTTATCTTCCTCTCTTTCTTTGTTCATTTAAAACCGAAATCACTTCTTCGATAGTTGTATACATCTCTTCTCTTGCTTTAAATTCTTGAGGTGATATTTGCTCGATAAGACAAAAAGTTTCGTCTTTTTGGCGATATATTTTCTCAAGAATTTCTTTTTGAATTTCTGACACTTCTTCTGGGGCGATAATAATAAAGCTGCCTCCATCTTCTATGTGATTTTCTAGTACAACAATGTGATGTAGTAATTTTGAGACCCAAAACGCGATAGGCCAGACGGTTATCTCGCAAGTAAATGATTTTTCCTCTTCACTTAGCATAGACGCAAAATCTTGAAAACTCTCTTCTAATAAATCATTATGATTTTTACTACCATCTTCAATAGCGTTTTCTATGATGCTACCAAACGGAGCAATTGTAACAATTTTTCTCATAATCATTCTCCTTCAATTAAAAAAGATGGTACTAAAGGAGTCATGAAGACGGTACCATCCTTACTTTCACTTTTTTTGATAACGCAAAAGAATTGCGATGAAACTCCCTTGCAACCTTCAAAAGGCTTCTTTACTTAGGTTCCACCAATCCTAAGCTCTCTAGAAAAGCAGACCTTTCTACTCCTCAAGTTCTTCGTTTCTTGTTTTTTATTTTAGAATAAACATTCTAAAAAATCAAGTTATTTCATTATAAATCGATAGTTTGTTCTAACACACCGTTGATATAGATTTCTAAGTCGCCATCAGCATTTATTTCAGTATTATAAGTATCCGTCGGTAAAAGAGCATACATATTTGTGATTGGCATACCACTTACTAAATCTAAGACGTAAAAATCTCGGTTTAGGGTTACACAATTTAAATAACGGTCTGTAAATGATAGTTCTAGAAAATCTTCAGTAAGGACTCTTTCGTTTTGATAGTTTACAATATGATAATTATTTAAAGTATCGACTGTAATAATATAAGAACCGTTATAAGTTACGATTTCTTCTGGAATTTGTTCCGTAAGTACTGCTCCATTGGCATCCACGATGCTCCAGTTGCCATCTTGTAATACAACAAAGTAATCACTTAATAATAACTCATCTTCTCCTGTTGTATTAATTAAGCCAATGAAATCATATTCAAATGGTAGTATTAACTGGGCTAATCCTTCAATTTGCAGTACTCCATATTTGTGCTCACTATTTTCAACAATGAAACGGTTTTCTGCTATTCCTATTCCATAATCTTTGACGGAAGAATATGTGACTGACTTATAGGAAACACCGTTTTTGACGTCATATAAAAATGCTTCATGCTCGGTATTTTCAAAATCGGTAAGAAAAACATACTGATTATTTATCAAGGTATCTATAAGATTTATTTCTTCTGTACTTTCTTCTTGGTAAGAATCGATAGTATACTCGGTATCATTTGTATAGCTTGTAGCAAAATTACAATTTGCAGTTTCACACTCATAAGTTCCGATTAAGTTATTATCTGTATCATAAAACCATAAGGCATTATTATAGTGAAATTCGTGATTAGGATTTTCTACGATGTTTTCTTCAGGTGTTCCTGCAAAATGAAAGTAGAAGCCAGCAGCTGTGAGTCCCACAAATACAACTAATAGGATAATAATCGTAATGAGTGTTCCTTTTTGAATTTTAGGATTCAAGGTTATCATCTCCTTCTTCTGTTACTGGGCTATTGTCTAGTGGAACAACAACTCTTTCTTGTCCTCCAGAAGAAGTAGTAATTAACACGTTTGCGTATTCGCCACTAAAGGTGACTGTGAATGCTTTCGTACCACTGCCATAGAAGGTATCTGTTTGCACCTTTAATAATTCTCTTGTTCCAGAAGAAAGATTTTCTGTTAAATTTTCTCCATCGTAATTATAGATATTAATATCTTTGTTATCGACTGTTACGTAATAGTTATCATATAACTCGATATAAGTGTGTGAATTAGAATCACTCACACTACCATTAAATTTATGAATATAATAGTTGCCATCTTTGTAAGTTTTTAAATACTCTCCATGATAATCGACAATTGGACTTGCTTTATCATCTGTTTTTTTCGTACCATCTAAATCATATAAAGCATAAGTGCCATTTCCACTTACAACATAGTAGTTTCCAAGGCCTTTTATACTATCTGCTTCAAAAGCAATCAAAGGTGTTACTCCGCCACTAGAAATTCTTGCGACACCGAATTTTCCTGAATTTTTTGATTGAGCAATAAAGGATACACTAGAAGCATCAGTGAATGTGACTTCGTTTGTACTTGTGTAAGAACGAGTATCGACATTCGTGTACGTTGCTAGTTTTTTACTATCTGTAAAATCGTATAAGACAATCGTGTCGCCATCTTGAATAAATCCATAACGTTTACCGATAATCGGAATCCAACCTAAACGCGATGATTCATCTGTCTCCATATTATTTCCAGTTGTTTCACGATAGAAAGATTCGGAAGCAATACGACAGCGGTCTAAAGTAGTTGTATCATTATTTATTTCATTTTTATTATCGCATGGGTAACTACCAATTAATGTGGTTTTGTCTTGATCCGAATAAAGGTATAATTTGCCATCAAAATATTCTAAATATGCTAGAGAACTTGATAATCTTCCTTCATTTAAATTAATCGAATGATTTTCTTTATCTTCCCCATTGTATACATTGATATTTAAAAGAGATCCAGTTAACTCATAATCAAATGATTTTTCTGTATTTACAAGTTTTAATTCTTCATAAGTTTCAATTGGATTGTATTTATCATTATTTAAAAGGATGCCATCATGATTCATTGGACTACCTTCATAATTTATCACATAAAGTTGTTTGTTATTTATGCCAATCATGTAATTTTCCAATAAGACAACATAATCCCATGTATCACTTTGAAGCTCTGTGACATTGTAGTCATAAACGTGATATTTTCCTTCATCGTCTTTGGTTTTGACATAACGATCCGTTGCGCCAGCAATGGTATCACTAAAGGCTTTTGTTAAGACTTTATTTGATAGATCACTAATATACTCGTTACCATCTTTTTCGACCATTACTCTGGTAATTTCTTCTTGATCTGGTAATACTCCTAATGCGTCATATTCATATGGAATCACCATTTTAAATTCCCCGTCATTTATTTGGGCAAGGCCATATAAATTTTCATTATTTTGTATAGCAACATAATCATCATCATACGCTTTGACTTTTTTTAATTCTTGGACTGTGCTACCTGCTTCCATATCATAAAGAATGATTCGTTCTGTTTCTTGTGACTCTCTATCACTCACAAAGACATAACGATTATGATAAATTTGACTACGAAGAACTAAGTCATTGCCATTTTCATCTACCCTTTTTGTTTTATCAAATTCATCGTCATCGGTAAGATATGCAACTTCACACAAAGTTTCGTCTTTATTTTCGCATTCATAACGTCCAATTTCTGTATCGCCATCTAAAAAGATCAGTGTACCATTTTCATAACGATAATTATCCCCTTCTAAGATGACGTCTGGGGTATCCTCTAAAGAATCTTTACCACTTGTTACAAGGAAAAAGATACCTACAGCAAGTAAAATTACAACTACCACAGCAATCACGATTGCAATAATTTTTTGCTTTTTCGTTAAACTTTTCCATTTTTTTTGTAATTTCTTGAAAATATTTTCTTTTTTCTCTTTCGCAAGTTCTTTTTTTACTTCTTCTTTGGTTTCGACTTCTGTTTTAAAAACTAAGTCTGCTTGCTCCATATTTTCGTCTAAATCTTCAATTGGAACTTCTTGTTCTTCTTCCGAAGTATCTTCATTTAATACATCTAAAGCCTCTAAAGATAAGTCTCTTAGAGTTATTACTTCTTTTGTTTTTTCTAACTCTTGTTCATTATTTTCTTCTTCAGAATAACTTTCTTTTTTATCCATATTATCCATACTAGTCACTCTCCTATTGTATTCATTATACCAATGGAAACTAATTTTTACAATCAAAAAAGCAAAGGATTTTCTTACTTTGCATTTTTATAGTCTATGTTAACCTATGGTTAATGTAAATGAATCGTCTGATGAACCTGATCCTCCACTAATTCTTACGTTAGAGGATAGATATAAGGCTGGAGAGACAGTTATTAAGGTGTTTTCTGCATTAGTAAATATAGATAAGCACAATAAAATAAATTAAGAAAAGTAAAA
>DVHP01000141.1 GCA_018711945.1 Candidatus Ventrenecus avicola | reverse complement strand
GCAGCATTTGAATCAATGTGGGCACATGGTGACGAGAAAAGATTAGAACGTATTGCAGAGTTACAAGTAGCCAAAGAAAATACTCTTGCAAGGAGGAAGAAATAGATGAATGAGGATAGAGTCAATTTATTAAAAGAATACATTAAATCTGGAGTATCTCCTTTGTTAGTTCAAGATATTCCTTCTGGTTTTTTTCGCCATTCCGTTGTTATAAAATCAGATATTGATAGATCAGAATTAAATGGCCATTATGAAGATATAGAATTTTGTCCACCACTTTGGTATAAAAAATTAGTGGACAATAGTAAAACTGGATATTCTGTTTTGGTTATTGAAAATATTAATGAAATTTCATTAGAAGAACAAACAAAATTTATTGAAATCCTGAAATATAAAAAAGTTAGCACTTTTGATTTACCTAAAAATTGTTTGGTAGTGCTCACTTGTTCTTCTTTAGGTAAAAATAACATCAATGAAGAAGTATATTCGTTGGTAGCACAAATTTAGGAGTGATTTATGAATATAGAGTCTATAAAAAGAAAATTGTTAGTGAAATATCCTCTTTTTGGAAGTGTGGTAGCGCATTCCAATTTTATTGAAGAGTCATCTATTAAAACAGCTGCGACAGATGGTAAAGACATTTATTATAATTTAAAGTTTGCTGAGTCCATCACTGAGGAAGAGCAAATATTTCTTTTTGCTCACGAAGTTTGTCATATTGCCTTTAATCATATTCCTAGGAGCAAAGGAAAAAAGAAGAAAATTTGGAATAAAGCGACAGATGCTGTTAGTAATGCTTTTTTACATCAAGACGGACTGCCTATGATACAAGGCGTAATTGATATTCCAGAAGCTATTTATTATGACTCAGAAGAAATGTATCAAAAACTTTTAAAAGAAGAGAGGGAACAAACTGAGAATAAACAAGATGGTGCTTCAAAAAATCAAGATGTCGGACACGATAGCCATTCGATGTGGGATAAGGCTATCGAAAAAATCCATAATGAAAAAAGTCAAGATAAACAAAGTGATGAGAATGAAGTGGGAAAATATAATAATGAAATAAAAAAAATAACAGAATTAGGAGAAAAAAGAGTCTTTCAAAAAAATAGGTCAGAAAGAAAAAAACAATTAGAAGAATTAAGAAACGCATTAGCAAGTCAGTCTCATGGTCATGGAAATCACACAGATGGCAGTAGAAGATATGTTAATGATGTTGGTGTTTCTAAACCTCTTATTGATTGGAGAAGAGTGTTAAAAGAAACAGTGAAATATGATGTGGACTGGTCTTATCAAAATGATTCTATAGAAGATGGAGTTGTTACCCCTTATTTAGAAGAGATTCCTTGTCTCGAGACAGAGATTCTTTTGGATACTAGTGGTTCTATAGATGAAAAACTTCTTAGAAACTTTTTAAGAGAATGTAAACATATATTACAATCATCTAAAGTAAAAGTTGGTTGTTTCGACACAAAATTTTATGGTTTTACTGAAGTTAGAAATGTAACGGATATTGATCAATTGATATTTCATGGCAGTGGTGGAACTGATTTTGAGGTTGCTGTAAATGCGTTTTCAAAAAGAGTAGAAAATAAAATTATTTTTACTGATGGTTATGCTTCAATGCCAAAAACTTCACTGGATGCAATATGGGTTGTTTTTGGTGAAAAAATTAATCCTTTGGGTGGAAAAGTAATTTATATAGATGAAGAACAACTTGAAAAACTTTATTATTATCAAATAAATCATGAAATAAGTGGAAGTTTGTCGAGACGTTAATTTTGTTATAACAATTTAAAATGCGAGAGGGGATTTGCATATGACTGATTTTACATTTTTAACAGAAGAACAAGTATTTGGAGATAATTCGTTAGGTATCTTAAAAGAATATGGCACTGAATGTGCTATAACGGATTTTTCTATTTTGTTAGGCGGTATTGTATCATTAAATCGGTATGCTAGTAAAAGAAAAAGTAGAAAAAATAGAACTGGTTGGTGGTGGACAAAATCATGCTCAAAATTCTCACTTTTCGGCCTTGGTGTTACCCCGTATGGTGGTGGAAGTTCAAAGATTGTTCAGAATTGTTCTATTGGAGCTCGTCCAGCTATACCATATTCTTCTATTCAATCAGCCGTATATAATGAGATTGTTCGCTCTAATGGCATTAAGGAAGTTTCTTATGGAGAGTATCCTCAAACAGTTGCAAGCAATAAGGACTCTCTAGCGTTAGAAAAAAATTATAATAATAATACCCTAAAAATTACTGGCAAACACTATATAACAGATTCGGCTGAATATCAAAATAACGGTAATGTTTTAAGCCCTAGAGCTCATATTGAATATGAATATAATGGAAAAAAATATATTCGGTTTGTTAGCGATTCAAACCGTGATGGAGAAGTTTTGTCTAATGGTAGAATAATAAAAGCAGGTCAAGCATATTGGGTACGTGTGGAACCCATTATTTGGTTAGTGGATGAAGAAGCAGATATCGCACTTTGTAAAAAAATAATTTTCTCTGGAGTTCCATTTCATAACGAAATATATAATGGCGATTTTAATCAAACTATTATCAAGCAATTTATGGATAATTATTTTTCAAAAGAAATAGTAACTGACAGAGTTTATTCACAAGCTATATCTGTAAGAAAACAAAATCCTTATAGCTTCAATTTTGATGCTGTATCGGAAGAAGAGATTGTAAGGGGTGCTATAGAAAGTAAAGTTCCAGTATTCTTACATGGAAAATCAAGCGATGGAAAGTCAGCGAGAGTAAAACAGTTGGATCCTAGTTGTGAAATTATTTATATGAGAAATGCTACTCCGGATAGTTTAAATGGAAAAAGTGTTTATGTTCCACCAATCACGAAACGGGTTTTGGTACCCGTTAAAAAGGAAGTTCTTTCAGATGAGACCCATGTAGAGCAAGTACTTGATACTTTTGAATATGAAGATGTGATAGTAAAAGATGGGTACATGCTAGATGTAAAACCATCTTGGCTTGTCAAAGTGGAAGAAAAATGTGAAAGAGAACCCGATAAACTTCATATTATCTTTTTTGATGAACTTACGAATGCTCTTCCA
>DVHP01000140.1 GCA_018711945.1 Candidatus Ventrenecus avicola | reverse complement strand
GTAATTCCATACTCGTTTCTTCCTTTCTAATTTCATAATTAAGTGAAACATCTTTTATAGGGGTTATTACTTGGATACGCCAACTTTTCCTACTTATTTATTTTGATTTAACACTTAATTGATTTTAGCGTTTGAAACACCATAAATTGTTCAGTCCTTCCTAGTAACTTACTAGTACTATGACCTCGGCTGACTTCTTACGATAAACCTTTTTCGACCGACTTTAACAATCCTTGTATGAAAAGTTTTGTACTTATTCGTTCGTAAGACCTCCCGTGGTAAGATATATCACTTTCCTCGTTTAGCCACTTAAATTACTTCTGCAGAGTTACGGGTATCTTTTGGACTTTAGTTTGTTTAGCAACCTCATCCGTCTACATAGCCTTTTAAGTTCCTGTTCGTTGGCCCACGATTTTGTTTCACACTTCCTTTAGCCCCAACCTCACGATTGATGCGTTGTGCTTCCCTAACACTTCGTCGATACCTACGCGTGTAGTGGACTTTCACCACCTAGCGATATGCCATGCACGGCACACTATCAAATGAAAAGACTGCTGTCTTTCTTTACAGCAATCTTTGTCTATTTTTTCAGTGGCTTCCTTCAAAAGCAATTTCATAATAAAACTATTACCATTAAGTCTGGAAAAAAAATCACAAAATCAGAAGCATTGTCTCGAACAGAACGTAGAATGTTATTAAAAGATAAAAATTTTTTAAATGATTTAAGAAAAATCATTCGAAAATATCTTCCGGATTTAACGAAGTTATTTGATAATCTCACGGATAAAAGACATAAAAGTTATATTACTTATAAAATGAGAACAATTATGATGACTCGCTTATTTGCTTTATTATGTGGTATTACTACTATGACAGAGATTAATTCTAAATTTAACACAGAACAAGCTATTAAAAACTTGTCCATTATTTGTGATCAAGAGTTAAAAGAAATTCCTAATTGGCAAACAATTCAAGATGTCATTGAAACTCTAAATTACCAAGAAATTGAAGAAATTAGAAAATACATTTTTACTACTCTTCTTAGAAGCAAAATGTTTGATCGTTTTCGTTATAATGGGTGCATTCAGTTAATTGTAGATACTACTGGTCTTACTGCATTAGATTATAACTTAAATAACAATTGTCTTACTAGAACTAGAGATGGAAAAACGGAATATTATAAGTATGTTTTAGAAGCCAAAGTTGTCTTTGGAAAATTCGTAATAAGCATCGATTCTGAATGGATTGAAAACACAGATATGAACACAGAAAAGCAAAAACAAGATTGTGAAACCAATGCTTTTAAAAGAATGACTTCTCGAATCAAAAAAAATTATCCTAAATTAAAATTCATTGTGACTGGAGATGCTTTATATGCTACGACTCCTATGATAGATATTTGTGAAGACAACAAATGGTATTATATTTTTAATCTAAAGCAAAATCGTCTTAAAACTGTTTTTGAACAATTTGAAGATAATATTCATGATCAAAATGAAGTGACAAAAGAAAATTATTTTTTATCTTCTGAAATCACTTTTAAAGAAAATACATTCAATGCTTTTCGTTATATAGAAACGAAACACAAGAAAACTACAATATTTAATTACATTAGTAATTTACCTATTGATAATTATAATATTGATCAAATTGTTGCTATGGGTAGACGCAGGTGGAAGATTGAAAATGAAGGTTTCAATGAACAAAAAAATGGAACGTTTAACATTTCTCATCTTTGTTCTAGACACGAAAATGCTTTAAAGATCCATTACTTATTCATCCAAATCGCTCATACGATTAGGCAATTATTAGAATATGGGCTTGCTTCTGTGAAAGAGGTAAAAAGTTTTGTGACTAAAAAAGAAATAAGCTCTTTTATCATCAACTCGCTTATTTCTTCCATATTCACAAATCTAGAAAGCTCAGATTTAAACTTTCAACTTAGATTTGATGGTTAAATTATACTAAACTTTTTGTTCTTTGAAAACTAGAGTTGATGATTTTTTGCAATTTCTTTACAGAAATTCTTTTTAGCGTGCTCTAATTTATGTGAAAAAAAACTTTATAGATTCTTTTCATCTCTTTTCCTATAAAGTTTCCTTTTTTAAATTAATTTACTCTTTTTTACTGGCGAAATTAATTCATAGACTTAGGTGGTAAGGGTTAGAAGAACTTCCATTTCCTCCGGTGATTTTTACGTTTGTGGATAGATATAGAGTAGGATATACCTCCCGTTGCGAGTAGTAATATGCGTAATCATATCCCACATAACCGTAACTACCAACGCTACACACACTATATGGATCGATTGAAAGAGGGGTCAATATCCGCTGATAAGTCCCTTTAAACAGCCAATCATTATTATAGCAATCACTATAATTACTCCAACTACTTAAATTATACGATAAACACATTTCTCTTCCGGTACCTCCTCCACTTGTGGCATATCCATAATCACTTGGATACATTAATCCAATACTTCCTGTCCACGTCGTTGGCCTTCCAGTATAAACTTCATTACCTCGTTCTCTTTCATAAAGTGTGTATGTTGTTAAAGTATTATATGTACTACTTCCGCCTAAATTCCATACAGCATTATCAATCATGAGTTTTGTTTCTTCTGTTAACCCTGTAGTACTAAAAT
>DVHP01000139.1 GCA_018711945.1 Candidatus Ventrenecus avicola | reverse complement strand
GATAGATATTACACAAATTACAATCCAACCTTACTGTGCCCAGATGCAACAAACGATTTATTTACTGTGACAAATGAATTAGGAAATCAAGCATCAAAAAGTCCCATTGGACTTATTACAGCTGATGAATTAATGGTTGCAGGATATCGAAGAGATTATATTAATAAACTAGCGTATCCATTCTCTGGAGCAAATTGCTGGATAATGTCTCCTGGTTATTTTGAAACAGTTGGAGCCATGGCACGAGGATTTATGCTAGACAGTGGCGGTTTAATAAATGGCACTAATTGGATAACAGGTAATAGTGGCGTCCGCCCAGTGATTAATCTTAATGCAAACGTAGAAATTACTGGCGGAATTGGCACCAAAAGTGAACCGTACATCGTAAAAACAACATAAAAATAAATGACAAAAAAAACTGTAGAATGAAAATTTTCTACAGTTTTTAACTTGGACTACCAGGAATCTCGATAGGAGATTCACTACCAGTATCAGAATTATTGTTATTATTACTAGAATCTGTATCACCATCACTACCACTACCAGTGTTATCAGAACCACTGCCAGAACCAGAAGTGTTGTCTCCAGAACTACCGCTTCCACTTGATCCAGAGTTATTTTCATTATCAGAATTATCGCCGGTATTTGATCCACTATTTCCAGTATTATTGTTATCTTCACTACCATTATTATCAGAGCTGTTATTGTTTTCATTGTCAGAATTATTATCGTTACCAGTATTTGAGTTATCATTAGTATCATCAGATGGGACAATCGGATCTACAGGTTCATTAGAAATGTTTTCATCATCATTTTCATCGGTTATATCATCAGAAGAATAAATACCTTGATCTGGTTCTCTTGTTCCAGAATAAATGCCTTTTCCAACTGATTCAGAATCTTGTTCATAATCTTCAGAATAATCATAACTAAATGTTTTAATAGTTTCTACACTAGATAACTCTAAGTTTTCTTCCATGGTTTCCACAATTGCATTTAAGCTACCACTGTAATAACCTAAACAAGAAAGGCCATATTGATTACTAAAACTAAATGTTTGTAACTGAGTTTTTTGAATTGTAATAAAATCTTCACCATTCAAGGCTTGCAATAACATATTCTTTAAAGATTGATAGAATGATAAGATTTGATTCGTTTGCATATTTGTTGCAATGTTATTACTAATAGTATCTAATAACTTTTCAAAATCACTAAAACTAGATGCTTGTGCTACTTTCTTAGCAATCGCTTCAATAATTTGTTGTTGATGACGATTTCTTGCTAAATCACTTTCCAAAAATCCATGACGATTACGAGCATAAGCTAAAGCTTGTTCACCATTTAAATGTTGCCATCCAGTATTCATACAAACCATATTAACATAAGTACGATCTGCGCCACTTTCACAAAGAACACCTTCACCCCATTGAGATACATAATAATCATAATCCGGTTGTTCTACTTCTACATCGATTCCACCCAAAGCATTTACTAAATCAATAACACCTTGGAAATTAACTTTTACAAAATAATCAATTTCAACACCAGTTAAATTTTCAACCGTATTTACCGTACTCGCTGTACCATAAGCAGCCGAAGAATTAATCTTATTGTATCCTAAGTTTCTGCCAGTACTACTAATAATAGGAACATATAAATCTCTTGGCATACTAAACATCGTTGCAGTTAAAGTCTTCGGATTAAACGTGACCAAAATCAATGTGTCTCCATTAAACGCTGCGTTAGCATCAAGTCCATCTGTCGATTCAGAATCCACTCCCATAACCAAAACACTAAATGGTTCCGTCAACGGTTTTGTAGAAACAAGTAATTCACTTTCTTCTGTTTTCATTTCCTTAGAATATTCTTTTAACACAGTTGTTTCAGTTGCAATATTTTGATATGCTTCTTCCCCACCATAAATAGTTGCATAATCCTTAGTAATAAAAATCGCATCCACTTCATGAGAATATAAGGCTTGCAAAAGTTCGGTATAATTACTGTAATATTCAATCGTATTTTCCATATTCTCATTACTCATATATTCTAAAGGCAAGATATAACCAGTTCTGTCTTCCTCATCGGTTACCATTCCGATAACTAAGTCATCACTGTATTCTGTACCACTCATCGCTAACAAAACAGTAGTATAAGTACTAGTGTCGCTCGTAGTAAAGTTTTCAAGCTTTCCATATAACTTATCGATATAATAAGAACCAAACCCGAAAATAACAGCAAAAATCAAAGTAAACAAAGTAAGAATAATAAAACCTACTTTTTTATTTTGGAACATCTTCACAAGACCAAAGACGGTATAGATAATTCCAAAAATTGCAAATAAACCGATTAATAAAAACCGAATGACTGTTTCAATTCCAGCGAGCGATAATAAACTTCGAGTAAAAAAAACATAAGTAACCCAGTAACCGATCATCGTTATAAAATAAAAAATTTTCATGACAATATTAGCTCTCTTTAATTTATTAAAAAATACTTTCATCAACACAACCCTTTCAAAATTTCTTTTATTCTATAGAAAATTATATAATAAATTAAAAAAATACACAAGATTTGATAGTTTATTTACAGAAAAAAGATTGTCGAGGATTGGCTAATACCTAGTTTTTTGGTATAATTTACATGAAAGAGTGGTGACTAGGATGAAGTATTTGCGTAAAAGTGCCAATGTGGTTTTAGCTTTAAGTACATTATTTTTTTCAATTATGACATTTCTTCCAACAGTCCATGCTTCTGTTCAAGGTACAATTACAGGAAATGAAGTTCGTTTTCGTAGTGCACCTACAACAAATAGTACAACCTATGGTTATTTATACAATGGCAATGTAGTCACAGTAACAAGCACCTCTAAAATATCTGGAGCTGGTTGCGGTGATGGGTGGTATAGTGTTGATTACGGTGGAAGAAGTGGATATATTTGCTCTAGCTACATTGCATTAGCAGGCGAGTCTTACGAAGCTTCTTATGGTAGACCCTGGACAACTCCCAAAAAAGCAATTATGGGAGGAGCGGCTTTTATAGCAGGAGATTATATCTCGCAAGGACAAAATACTAGTTATTTAAAAAAATTTAATGTAAATCCTAATTCCACTTATGGGCAAAATCAACATCAATATATGGCTAATTTAGCAGCACCATATAATGAAGCATTATCAACTTATCGAAGCTATCGTGATAATAATTTGTTGTCATTACCATTACATTTTACAATCCCGGTTTTTGATAATATGCCATCAAAAACATCTCACCCAAAATATGGTGAAGAACAGGGTGGTACGAGTACTATTACAGACCAAGAATTTGAAAATAAATTGAATGCTCAAGGATTTGATGAAACATATAAAGTATGGTTAAGAGCACTTCATAACGAATATCCAAATTGGACTTTTGAAGCATTGCATACAAATTTAGACTTTAATAGTACAATAATTGTTCAACAACAAATTGGCTCCGTTCAAAAATCAAGCTGTACAGAATGTGTATATAAAGATGAATATGGGCAAGAGATTGAGACAGAATCTGGTTGGTATGTTGCCACAACTCAAACTGTTGGATATTTTCTAGACCCAAGAAACTTTTTGATGGTAGATAGTGTATTAATGTTTGAAGATTTGTCTTATAATGAAGTATATAAAGAAAAAACGGTAAAATCTGTTTTAGCTGGAACATTTATGAGTGGAAATGATGACATAGATAATGTATCTTATTCTAGCATGTTTATGGAAGCTGGAAAAACGTATAATGTAAATCCCGTTTACTTAGCATCATTGTCTCGTCAAGAAGTAGGAACAACAAAAGGCCTTGTTACAAGTGGAGAGCAATTTGAATACAAAGGAATCACTTATGTAGGATTTTATAACTTCTATAATATTGGAGCAAAAAGTAGCGAAGAAAATCCAGCAAAAGCGGGGCTCGTCTATGCTTCAGCAGGCTCCGTTCCTAATAGTGATGGAGTATATGTTGGAAACATAAGTAGTGGGGGTTCGACAGTAAATGGAGGCGGTGGAAATAGTGATTCAGGAAATACTGGAGGAAACAATACACCATCTTCTAACATCACTCCAGTTGCAACCCACTTATCAAATATGAGATTAAATAGAAAAGGAAATTATATTACAAATCTATCGATAGGAACCACAGTAAATAGCCTGAAAATTAAAACAAACGGTAATGAATTAACATTCAAAAATGCTAGTGGAACTGTTTTAGGTGACACAGAAAAATTAACAACAGGTTCTACTGT
Organism: Candidatus Ventrenecus avicola; assembly: GCA_018711945.1. Lineage (GTDB taxonomy): Bacteria > Bacillota_I > Bacilli_A > RF39 > UBA660 > Ventrenecus > Ventrenecus avicola. The sequence goes on along the minus strand of DVHP01000139.1, from coordinate 14,845 downwards.
AACATTTAGCACAGGAGAGACTTATACAATCGTCATCTATGGAGATTTAACTGGTGATGGTGATATTGACTCAGCTGATTTACTCAGAATGCGTCAGCAATTATTAGGAAAAGTGTCATTAAGTGGAGCTTACTTAGAAGCTGCTCACGTATACAATACAAGTGGTGATGTGGACTCATCAGACTTGTTAAGATTAAGACAACATTTATTAGGAAAAACATCGATTAATCAAGCATAAGGAGGACGAATGAAGATAGTAAAAAAAATTGGGATTGTATCAATAATTTGTTTAATATGCAGTACGTTAAATGTATCTGCTGCTGGAAGTGCTTCTATTTCTGCTTCCGCAAATTATGTAGAAGAAGGAAACCGTGTAACGTTTTATATTAATCTGAAAAATGTCGCAGCTTGGGACTTAACTGGACAGGGATATGGTGCAACATCAGGCTGTTCGTTGGGAGATCAAGGAGTTGGAGACTCTGGAACAGGCTCTAATGTTAATAAAACATTATCGGTCACTTGTACAGCAACATCTGTTGGGCAAATAAGCTTTAGTATTTCAGGAAATATTAGTTCAGCGAGTGGAAATAATATTGAAAAAACAACGGTTAGTACCTCCAAAATTGTTGTGGTGACAGAACCTCGTGAGTTAGATACAAATAACTACTTAGAAAGTATCGGAGTAAAAGATTACAAAATTACACCAGCGTTTAATAAAGATACTATGGAATATACGGTGGACGTTCCCGCAACGGTGAATAAAGTAACTATCGAAGCAGAAAAAGAAAGCTCCTATGCAACTTTAGAAGGAACTGGAGAAAAAGAAGTAGACGAAGGAGCAAATACATTCGAAATTAAAGTGACCAGTGAAACAGGCGTCGAAAGAATTTACAAAATAACAGTTAATGTCAAAGATGAAAATCCAATTAACATAACCATAGATGGAGAAAACTACACGATTATGAAAAATTTAAAAAATGTTGAAACTCCATCGACTTATGAAACAACTACAATAAAAATTAATGAATTTGATATACCAGCATTTTATTCAGAAACACTAGGATATACCTTGGTTGGTGTAAAAAATAGTGAAGGAACGCAATTACTAGCAATATATAATGAAGAAAATAACTCTTATACACTTTATAATGAGACACAATCAAATCAATTACTTTTGTATATCATGAAAATAAATGAGGCAAAAGAAGGCTTTATAAAATCAACCGTTACAATAAATGACATAACATACGATTGTTTAAAATTAAATGATACCAGTAATTTTATATTAATCCATGCTATGGATATTGTAACTGGAGAAGAAGACTATTACATCTATGATAAAGAAAATAATTCTTATGTATTATATAACGATGAATTAATGAACATGTATGTAACTGAAACAGAAAAATACAAACAAGTTATCCTTTATGGTGGTATAGGAGCTGTAGTAGTCATATTCATTTTATTAATCATTTGCATGAGAAAACCAAAACGCCAGAAGAAGAAAAAAATAACTCCAGAGTCAAAAGAAGAAAAAGAAGTAAGAATTGAAAAAATCAATGTTCAAAAGCAAAAGCAAGATGAAGAAGAACTCGCGAAAGAGATAGAAGAAAAATTAAATAAAAAAGAATCAACAAAAGCTTCTAAAAATACTACAAATAATAAAAGTAAAACAAAAAAGAAAGAAACAACACCGAAAACAAATACAGAAGTATTAAACAAAGTAAATGAAGCAACTCAGATAATTGAAGATTTCGAAAAAACAACTGCTTTAAATAAAGAAGATTTAAAAGAAGTCAAAGAGCAAAGTAGTAAAACAACCGAAGAACTAGAAGCAACAATGTATGATTTATTTAAAGAAGATAAACCTAAGAAACGTAAGAAAAAGAAGAGATAGTAGTGAAAAAAACTCTACTATTTTTTAATAGTTAAGTAAATTTTGGATGAAAAATAACACCTCAAATTTAGTAGGGAAAAACTCTACTAATTTTTCTTTTTCTGTGTTAGAATAAAAAACAATTTCAAAGGAAGGAATTACAGAGATGAATAAAATAGTAAAAAAATTACTAATAGACCTTGATAACTATCCCAAAACCGAAAACGAATTAATAAAGCAAAACGTTGACTATATCCAAAGATACTTTCTTGGGTCTGATTTAGATGGCGATCATAGTTTTATGTTCACACATTTTAGAGCTCATGAAACAATATTAAATAATACTAGCCTTACCAAAAAAGAAAAAGGCTACATATTCCTAGAATTATTATCCAAAAATTTTTCGATAATAGATGTGGATGGAGCTTTAGCTTTAGAATACGATCGATACGAAACAGAATTAAGAAGTATTAGGATTTACAATGAAATTGTTTTTGCAAATCGCTTAATAGATTATCTTGAAGATCCCACAAAACCAACATTATATCAACAAGTATTAAAAAACGTTCTAGAAAAAGAAGAACAAAGAAGCATGGAATTAAAAAAGTATTACAAAAATATCCGAGATGCCTTATCCGTAAAGCCAAAAACGAAAGAAACCTATGAAAGAATAAAAGAGAATATGTTTGCCTTAGAAATTCCCGAATCTTTAATATTAGATGTTTTAACATATTTAAAAGAAAAAGAACATTTACAAGCAAAAAGAGAAGAAAACTTAATAACGAAAAGAACTTTAAAACCAAAAGAAAAAGAGCCAACACCATCCAAAAAAATATTAAAAGCAGAATTAGCTAAATACTACCAACCAGAAATAGAAGAACCACAAGAACTTTTTGATTATCAAAACTATTTAAAAGTACTATTTATATTAAAACAATTAAATTATACAGAAGAACGAACAGAAGAAATACTGAATTGGATTTTTTTACATGCTAAAAAAACATTTAGTTATTTTGCTTATTTATATGATAAATTAAAATATAGTAAACGGCATAAAGAATTATTAGAGGAAATTAATTTTTATTTCAGTAATATGTGGATATGTAGCGATGAGGATTACTTGTGTGCAAAAGAAACTATAATGAATTTACTAAATTGCACAATGAATGTTGCATTAGAAAATTATCAATATGAAATAGAATTGATGAAAAAGATGTAGTATAATACTGGTAAGAGGTGAGAAAATGAAAAAAGTAATTTTAACAGGAATTAGACCAACGGGAAATTTACATTTAGGTCATTTATTTGGAGCAGCTCAAAACTGGTTAAAATTACAAGATTCTGAACATGACTTTTATTTAGAAATCGCTGATGTTCAAGCACTTACAGATAATTTTAATGATCCTGAGAAAGTTCATAGAAACGTTTTTGAATTAACAACTGATTTACTATCTTTAGGAATAGATCCAAAGAAAACAAATATATTTATTCAATCAGAAATTGGAGAAATTGCCGAGCTAACAGTTTTCTATTCCAACCTTGTCACGATGGCAAGACTTTATCGGAATCCAACCGTAAAAACAGAAATTGCCCAGAAAAAAGCACTCTTTGGAAATACTGGTGAAAGCGTAACCTATGGCTTTGTAGGTTATCCGGTAAGCCAAGCTGCAGATATCACTGCTTTTGAAGGCGAACTAGTACCAGTAGGAGAAGACCAACTTCCACTTATAGAACAATGTAGAGAAATAGTAAAAAAATTCAATTCTATTTATGGAGAAACTCTAAAAATGCCTGAACCATACTTATCAGAAACACCAAGAATAAAAGGATTGGATGGCAATGATAAAATGGGAAAAAGTCTTGGCAATGCAATCTACATTATCGATGATGAAGAAACAATCAAAAAGAAAATTATGGGAGCCATTACAGACACAAACAAGATAAAAAAAGATGACCCAGCGAATCCTGAAAAATGTATGGTCTACTACTATCATAAATTAATAAAAAATGAAAACTTAGAAACTGTTTGTGAAGAATGTAAAAAAGGTGCTCGAGGATGTGTAGCATGTAAAAAAGAATTAATAGAAAAAATGGTGGAATTTTTAAAACCAATTAGAGAGAAAAAAGAATATTTAAGAAACCATCCAGAAGAAGTAGAAGAAATTTTAAAAAGTGGAACCAAAAAAGCGAAAGAAAAAGCAAGCAAAACTTTAAAAGAAGTAAAAAGCGCTATGAAGATTAATTATTTTGATTAAAAAAGAGTTTCAATATGATAAATGAAAACTCTTTTTTCAAATATTGTAATATTGTTGATTTTTACTATTAGGTTTATCGGGATAAGTCATTTTAATAAGTCCGTTTTCTAATGCAGGTTTAAATAGTGTTCTCGAAAAGAACTACGTCAACATCTTGCCTGTTATCTTAGTCGCTATCTTAACCGTTAAAAAATCTAGAGCAAATCTAGATTTTTGTTAGCTTTTTTTCTACGAAAGCAATTGCCTGGTAAAGAACAAAAGAAATAATAATGAGTAAAAGAATTCCTGTCATAACCAGACTTAAATTAAATACTTGAGTTCCATAGATAATTAAATACCCTATTCCTTGCTTACTAACCAAAAATTCTCCCATAATTACCCCGATTAAAGTCATCGAAATATTAATTTTTAAAGAAGATAAAATGGTTCTTTTTGATTCTGGAATTACTAAATACCATAAAATCTGACTCTTCGTTGCTCCAAAAGAAGTAAGCAACTTTAACTTATTTTTATCCGTTCCTAAAAAACCATTATAGATGTTCATAATACTAATAATTAAATTAATCAGTAATGCCATCACGATAATACTAGACATGTTTGCTCCGACCCAAATAATAATCATTGGCCCTAAGGCCACTTTAGGTAAACTATTGAGCATAGTGAGAAATGGATCTACGATTTTGGATAGAATTGGAAATTCATACAAGAAAATAGCGATCACAAATCCTGCAGAAATACCAATTGCAAAAGAAAGTAAAGTTTCATAAAGTGTCGTCCAAATATGACGCCAAATCTCTCCTGTACTTACAAGCGTAATAAGTGTTTCCCAAACCTTAGAAGGTGAAGAAAATAGAAAAGAACTAATAATTTTTTTGTCGGCTAATACTTCCCAAACAACAAAGAATAAGAAAACGATTAATATTTGAATAGAGTGAACGATGATTTTTTCACGTTTTTTCATTCTTAACAATTCCTCTGTTGTTTTACACATTGATATCTAAATCCTTCCATATTTGATTATATAAAGAAGCAAATTCCGGAGCTTTTCTATTTTCAATCGGCGTGGATGCATTCGTAAGATGAATCGGATAAATCTTTTTTACCGTACAAGGGCGTTTTGATAACACGACAACTCTATCGGACATGCTAATGGCCTCAGCAATATCATGACTTACCATAATTGCCGCAATGCCTTCCTTTCGAATAATTTGATAAACATCATCGCTTACAGCAAGACGTGATTGATAATCCAAGGCACTAAAGGGTTCATCTAGTAGCAAAATATCAGGTTTTAGGGCCAGTGTTCGAATCAGAGCTACCCTCTGTTTCATTCCTCCAGATAATTCATGAGGATACTTTGATTCGAATTCCTCCAGTTTATAAGTTTTTAATAAATGCCTAACGTATTCTCTATTTTCTTTTGTATCTTTTTTTTGAATCTTAAGCCCTAAAATAGCATTTTCATAAATTGTTAGCCAAGGAAACAAAGAGTCTGTTTGTAACATATAACCGATAACAGGTTGCTCACTTCTAATCGTGTAGAATCCATCTGTCTCTTTATCAATGCCTGCCAAAATACTCAAAAGCGTTGATTTTCCACATCCACTTGTTCCGACTAAAGTAACAATCTCTCCTGAACGAATCGATAAAGTAATATCCTTAATAGCTGGAATAGTACCTGTCTCGGTGATATAGTTTTTACTAAGATGAGATATCTCTAAAATATTATTCATTGCTGAAATTATAAATTAATTCATCATATGGAACATAGTCATCTAATAAATCATTTTCAATCATTAAATCTTCTAAGTTTCTAAAATATTCTTCTGGGATGTAAGTAGAAGATAACCAAGAATCACTTTCTTTATAACGTGCAACAAACATCTCTAACTCATCTAAACTAGAATCCGTAAATTGTGGTAATATGACTTCTGCAGTTTCACGAGCGGTATGAGTTTGTACATATTCGAGTCCTTTATTAATCGCTCTACTAAATCTTTCCAGTAAATCCTTATTTTCTTCTAAATAACTTTTCTTCGTATAGAAAGCAGTATAAGGCATTTCTCCAGAAAGTTCTCCAATCGAAGCGACGACATGACCATATCCTTCCTCTTCTAAAAGCGTGGCATTTGGTTCAAATAAATTGACATAATCTCCAACTCCACCGATGAAAGAACCTGATAAAGCGGCAAATTCTACAGAGTAATTAAGATTTACTTTAGAAGTGTCAACTCCAGCATTTTTTAAAGCGTGGATAAAGTTTAATGCAGGCATACCACCTTGTCTTCCTACTAAAACTTCTTTTCCTTCTAAATCTTCCCAAGAAAAATCCTCATCACGGCTAATAATAAATTGTCCATCACGTTTTGTAAGACCCGCAAACGTCACCAAATAATCTTCTTCTTCACCCGCATAGATATAGATCGCACTTTCCTCTCCAGCAAATCCGACTTCTACGTCCCCACTAAGTACTGCAGCAGCAACCTTATCGGCACCCGGAGTTAAAAGAAGTTCAATCTCAATTCCTTCCTCTGCCATATAGCCTTCTTCAATCGCTACATACATTGGAGCATAAAACGCACTGTGAGTGACTTCAGCAAGTCTTATCTTAGTAAGAGTGGTATCCTCCTCCTTCTTAAAAATACTATAAACTACAAACAAACCAACGATAAGAATAAGACCAATGACTGTAATAATAATTTTCTTTTTCAAACAAATTCCTCCTTTTTTGTTTCACTGGTAGTGTATTCTAAAGAAAAAAATTGTTGCTTTCAAAAAAAAGATAAACCATATCAATTGAGTGTAAAGAAAAGAAGAGACAAAAAAGCAAGAAAAATCAAAATTATATATATTTTACTTAAAAAATCAAGGAATATCTCAAATAGAATTAGATAGAAAATAGCCAAATAAAACGCTATTTTTTTCGTAAACGCCTATTTACAAAAAAAAATTCTTTTGTTATAATGTACGTGAGAATAAGGGAGTGACTATTATGACAGTGAATACTGAAGTCCTATTAGATAAGTTGTACAATTTACGTGGTTCCGATAGTGAAATCCTAAGAGAGATGGACCGCCAAAAAAATAAAGCCGAAGAGACGAAAAACAAAACAACCGAAGAAAAAGGAAAACTACAATCCGACATAGCAGAATTAAAAAAACAAAGAGAAGAACTAGAAGAACAAGGGGAAAGATTTAAAGAAGTACTTCAAGGCATTCATAAAGAAGATTATGAAACAGTTTTAAAGCGCTTAAAAATAGATTTCGATCCAAATAGTATCTTAGAAAAGCTCGAAAAAAATCTTCCTAAGACGATTGAAAATGTTGAAAAAGATACCAAAGAAGCTGAAGAAAAATTAATCAAAGTAGAAGAAGAAATGAACGAAGCAATTACAACAATTGAAGAGCTAGGAATAAGAAAAGATACAGCGCTAGCGAACCAAGACAAACTAAACGAATATGTAGAAATGGCTTTATCTGGTAGAATGAATATTACAAGAGACTCTATTACATCATTATTAAGTGAATTTGGATTCGATGAAGAAGAACAAAGAGAGACAGCAAAACTATTAATGTTCCCAGAAGATGCTTTATTTGCATATGACGAAAAAGTTTCAGTAAAAGATAAAGCTGGTAAAACAATTTCGGAAGTTATTCAAGAAGCAAAAAGCTATGAAGAAGAAGAGCTTACAATTCCAGAGGAACCACAAGAAAAAGAAGAACAAGAAACTGCCAAAGCTTTAAAAGAAGAGGAAATAGTAAAAGAACGACTTATTGAATTATTAAAAGAATATGGGATTGATTATTTAGATTATACGTCAGAAGAGATAGAAGAATTACTTGAAAATTTTGATGAGAAGACAATGAAAGAAAACTTAGAATATTTAAAGAATAAAAAATTAAATCATGATATCTTAATCAATCATGTTTCCATTCTTTATGATAGAGATTTAAAAGAAAAAATAGAATTATTAATTAGTGCTGGAAAAGAAATGTTAGACATTTATCTAAATCCAAGCGTGTTAGTAAAATATGATTTAAAGCAACTACAAGCAGCAATATCGTCATTAGTTGCAAATGGAATGGATCCAAAAGACGTTCCATTAATGGCTTACTAAGGAGGGTAGAAAATGACAAGTGTAGAAAAAGCCCAAAGTATAAAAAAGGCATTTCAAAACATTACAGGAGAAGAACCTTCACCAGTTCAAAACGTCCTTGCAATTGTAGCATCATCTATTGCAGTTCCTGGTGGATTAGAAGATGTGGCCAGTTTTTGTAAAGAAAAGCAATTAGAAACAAGTGATATTTTAACAATTGCAAGACTTACATATTTCTCACAAGACATTGTAGAAAATGTATGGAATCTTTGTGACAAAGAAAACCAAGAAGAAATGAGAAAAAATCCAGAAATACTAGTAAGAAATTGTGTATCTTACTTAAGAGCGGCAAACATGGCCATTGATGATAGAAGTATGGGAGGTCGCTAATATGAAATTCCTAGAAAATTATGGTATAACGAAAGAAGAAGTAAAAGAATTCGAAAATAATACAGCCGATGTAATGCTAGAGACATTAATCCTAAATAAAAGATTAGTAAAATCAAATATTGAATACTTAGTAGAATTAGGTGTGAAAAATATTTATGAAATATTTTCTAATTACTATGAATTATTCTTAATTGATCATAGTAACTTCGAAAGTATTTTTAACAAATATGACCGTGAGGATTTAATTGAGAAACTCATGAAGAATGTTGCAATTATTGAATATCTATAAGATTTATGCTAAAATAAAACTGTAATATTTACTTTTTTGTGTACACGAAAAAATATTACAGTTTTTATTGTCTTTCTTGGTCAAAGCAGGAAAGACTTATTCGCATAAGCTCTTCGTTAGAGAAGAGCTTTTTGCGTACCTAAAATAACTTTTCTATATCTAGCCGAATAAAATATGATATAATCATGAATAAGAAAGGACGGTAGTATCATGAAGATTTACAATACACTAACGCATAAAGTAGAAGAGTTTATTCCAAACGAAGAAGGAAAAGTAAAAATGTATACTTGTGGGCCAACTGTGTATAACTATGCCCATATTGGAAATTTACGAACCTATATTTTTGAAGATATTCTAGAAAAAACATTAGAATACTTAGGATATGAGGTTCAAAGATGTATGAATATTACCGATGTTGGTCATCTAACAAGCGATTCCGACTCCGGCGATGACAAGATGTTAAAAAGTGCTAAAAAAGAAAACAAAAGTGTTCTAGAAATTGCCAAGTTTTATACTGACGCCTTTAAAAAAGACACCGAAGACTTAAATGTGAAATGGCCAGAGATAGTCTCACCAGCAACCGAAAATATTCCAATGTATATTAAAATGATTGAAACATTATTGGAAAAAGGATTAGCTTATCAAAGTGGAGGTAACATCTATTTTGATACCTCTAAATTAGAAGATTATTATCAATTAACAAATCATAAGATTGATGAAATGGTTGTCGGAGTACGCGAGGGTGTCGAAGAAGATAATAATAAAAGAAATCAAGCCGACTTTGTCCTATGGTTTACCAAATCGAAATTTGATGGTCAAGAATTAAAATGGGAGAGTCCTTGGGGGATAGGTTATCCTGGTTGGCACATTGAGTGCTCTGGAATCTCCATCAAAAACTTGGGGGAATATTTAGATATACACTGTGGTGGAATTGATAATATCTTTCCACATCACACCAACGAAATTGCTCAAAGCGAAGGGTATCTAGGTCATAAATGGTGTAATTACTGGGTTCATGGCGAATACTTAAATGACCAAACAGGGAAAATGAGCAAAAGTAAAGGAGAGTTCTTAACTCTTTCTGTTTTAAAAGAAAAAGGATATGACCCTCTAGCTTATCGTTATTTATGCTTAACAAGTCATTATAGAAAAACTTTAGTGTTTAGCTATGAAATTCTAGAAAATGCATCACTTAGTTATCAAAAACTAAAACAACGAGTTCAATCGCTAGAACATAATAAAAAGATAGACGAAACACTTTATCAAGAATATGATCAAAGATTTAAAAATTACCTAGAAGATGATTTAAATACATCAAATACGATTACACTAATTTATGATTTATTAAAAAGTAATGTGGATAACTCTACAAAATATGCTTTAATAAAAAGCTGGGATAAAGTATTGTCTTTGAATTTATGTGAAGAAAAAGAAATATCAGAGAGTCTAAAAAAATACATTGAGGAAAAAATAGAAGAACGAAAAAAAGCCAAAGAAGAAAAAAACTATGAATTAGCCGATCAAATAAGAGAAGAATTACTAAAAGAAAATATCGTATTAAAAGATACAAGAGAAGGGACTACTTACGAAATAAAATAGAAGGCAATCTGAACAAAGAGGTGACAAATGGAAGCGATAGAATCAGAATTTTTAAAAAGAAATGTCTATGAATATTTCAAATATTGTTATCTAGAAAAAAACGTTTGTGGCGCGGGGATTATTACAAGTAAACAGTTTGTTTTTTACACACAGACGGATAAATACGATCATAGGACTCATGATGAAATTTACATGCAAATAGAACAGGCGATACATATAGCGAGCAAGACAGAAAAAAGGGATGCTATTCTTCCCTTTGATGTTTACTTAGCAGCTGTTGATTTTTCCCTGTTCATTTATTTGCCAGATAGCCAAGAATTCACTTATTCACAGTTTGTATTTTTAAATGATGTTTTAAATCAAGTTGAAAAATTTAATCAAGAAGTAGGAGAAAAACCAAAAATTAAGCTTTGGTGTTACAAAAGTCCAAATTTAGATGAATTGGATGTAGAAAGCGTGCGAGAAAAGCTAAAAGAATGGATTACTCAGGATTTTACAATAGAAGAAGAACTCATCATTGGTACGACTTTACCTAAAAAAGTTATAAAAGAAACGATGCAAATGCAATTAGGAATAAATAATTGTAAAACAATAAATGATGTTCTAGCTATGATCGCTCGTTGCGAAAAATATAAATCTGATTCTTATTTTCAGCCTTATTTCCAAGAAATATTAGAAGAGAACGAACAACTAAAACAAATAATAGCATTTTTAACAACCATAGGTAATAAAGATCTTCCTTTCAATCCTCAAAATTCACCAAAGGAAGACATAACAAGGAAAGTTCAAAGATAACGATTCTTTTCCTCTTCCAAAATATTGAAAAAATGTATGATTAACAAAGGAAAATTTAGGATAATTCATTTACAATCTTGCTATTTTTTGCTATGATTATAATGGATTAGAATAAAAAGGGTAGGTTGATTTTTATGAAAAACAATTTAATACAAAAAATAGATTTATTAATAGAAATGGCAGGAACACCTAACAATTATACCAATTTGTCAGAAGAATTAAGTACTGTAAACGAAGAAATTGAACATCAAAAAGACCTAGTACGTGACTTAAAAAAAACTATTTCTGAAAATAAATATGTGAATGCAAATGAAAGATTAATTGATGAAAATATCAGAATTGGTATTGAAAATAGACTAGAAAATCTACATGAAAGTGAAAAAGAATTAAAGAGTCAAATTGCTGAAGTGTCACTAGAAGAAGAAAGCGTTCACGAAGAAGTAACTTCTTTAGAAAGAGAACTAGAGCAACTAGAAAAACTTTTAGATGCTATTGAATTAAAAATGAAAGCCAACAATGGCAAAAGTCAAGAATCCTATTCTTTTTATGAAAAACTATTAGAAAAAACAAATCTAGAAATAGAACAAATAAAAAAAGAATTAGAAGAAAAAAGAAAAAACTATGAGCAAATTACTAAAAAGATGGAAAGATTAGGAGAAAATAGAGAGAATATAGAAAGAAAAATTCAAAAAGAAGAAGAAAGACTAGAAGAAATCAAAACAGATTTACAAAATCCTAATGCTTATGTGGACCAAAAAAGAAAACAAATGGACGAAAAAAAGGTTGATCAATATACCGAAGCACTAGAATCATTAGAACGACATCGTCTAGAAATAATTACGAATCCTGTCTACATTGGCTATGAAGCAAAAGATCTAATCTTAAAAGAGGACAAAACAAGTGCCTTAGAAAAAATAAAAGAACTTGTAACGATCGTAAATTCTGTGCCATACATGGATATAAAAGCAGACGATTTAAAAGAGATGTTAGAAGAAGCACAAAACAAAAGAGATGAATTCGCAAATTCCCTAGAGGGAAAAAATTACGATGAAAGAGACTATAGTTTAGAAAGTTTAAGAATCGAATATTTAGAGGAACAAAAAGAACGTGTTCAAGCTCAAATAGACTTTTTTAAAACATTATTAGAGGATCTTGAAAAGAAAACAATTCAAGGCTTAAACGAAAAAATTTCAATAGTAAGAAAAGCCAAAGAAGAAATTGCATCTGACGTGAAAGAATACAAAAAAACGATTCAAAAAGATAGAGAATATTCCTCACCGAAAAGAAAGACGGCTTTACAATTAGCATTTAAGAAAAAAAGAGAAGAATTAAAAAAGATGGAGCAACTATTGAAAAGCTTTGAAGTGGATTTAGAAAATATCGTGATTGAATCAAAAAATATCGAAGAAGAACAAATACTAACATTAGAACAAAAAATAAAAGAAATCGATGAAGAGATCGCTGTATTAAAACAAAGCAAACCAGCGGATAACGTCAAAGATATTCTAGCAATTCAAAAAGATAAAGACACATTAAAAGAATTGAATGATGAAGTAGAAAAAATAATTCATCGTCAAAAATATACTGAGACTCCTTCGGAAATTTATGATGAAATAGAACTGGCTATGATAGGTAACGAACCATTAAAAGAAGAAATAGAAGAAGTAAAACCAGAAGACTATGTAAATCTAGATGATTATAGGATTACAGAAGAAAAGCAAGTGAAAGAAGACGAAAAAGAAGTAGAAGACACAGCAAATGATATTCCAGTTCCAATAACGATAGATACTCCTGAAGAAATTACGAACATAAAAGAAGAAGAAAGTGTACCTATATTTCCATCAAGAAGTTCCAAAGAACCTAAAGAACTAAATGAGCCGAATCTGTTAAAGGTAGTAAATATAGAGCCATTAGAAGACACAACAAACTCACAAGAAGAAGAAAAAACAGAAAAAGAAGTAGAAGAGCTTCCAAAAGATGACTTCATGATAAACGATTTCAATGATTCTGATTATATTAGCTTTAATGACTTATTAGAGGGAGAAAACAATGATTAAAAGTAATACTATAATTACTCTAGAAAATCAGGAAAGATATCTAGTTTTAAATGAAGCAACTTACATAAGCGAACATTACTTCTTAGTAATGGGAGTGAATAAAGAAAAAGAAGTGATTTCTTCTAAAGTAGCTATTTTTAAAGAACATATCATAGAAAATGATATTTATGTAGAACAAATAGAAGATTCGAGTCTCATTATGACACTTACAAAATTAATGAAATCCCAAGTAATATAGCTGGGATTTTTTAAAAAATAAAAAATAAAATATATGAGAAATGATTTGACAGTTAGCCTAGAAAATCCCTTTACTTTAAATAAAATTTTCAGTATAATAAATACGTATTAAAGGAGGTAAAATTATGGAACTAAAAGGTTCAAAAACTGAAGCGAATTTAATGGCTGCTTTTGCTGGAGAAAGCCAAGCTCATACAAAATATGAATATTATGCTAGCCAAGCAAAAAAAGATGGTTATGAACAAATTGCAGCTATTTTTGAAGAAACTTCTAAAAACGAAAAAGAACATGCTAAATTATGGTTTAAATATCTTCATGGAGGAGAAATTCCTGATACAGTTACTAACTTAAAAGATGCTGCAAGTGGTGAAAACTATGAGTGGACTGATATGTATAAAGAGTTTGCGGAAACTGCAAAAGAAGAAGGATTTGACGAAATCGCTTATCTATTTGAAAGCGTTGGAGCAATTGAAAAAACTCATGAAGAACGTTACTTAAAATTAGTTGGTAACATTGAAGATAATTTAGTATTCCAAAGAGGCGAAGAAAAAGTTTGGATTTGCCGTAACTGTGGACATATCTATGTTGGTAAAGAAGCTCCTAAAGTTTGCCCAGTTTGTAAACATCCACAAAGCTTCATGGAAATTAAAGCAGAAAACTATTAATGCTAAAACGATGCCTAAAAAACATCGTTTTTTTTTGCAAAAATCTTGACGGGGGGGGGGTATCTCAGGTTATAATAATTCTAGGATGGGTGTGTACTATGAAGCTAGAAAAATTTAAAGAGAAAAAGCCGAAAAAAAGATTTATTATGATATTCACAACCTGTTGTATTTTATTACTTACAGGAGTGTTTTTGTATACATCATTTGCAGTATTCACAGAAGATAAACAATTTAATATCATCAATGGAACAGCCCAAGACCCCGGAGATATTTATTTTGCATATTACATCGATGGACAAATTACAAGAGAATTACCCAAACAAAATACAGGCTATATTTTTGATGAAGAAAGTAGTAATTGCACCAATGGAGTGATTCCAACATTTGATAATTCCACATGGGAATTTACCGCAAAGTATGCAAATTACAACGCCACAGATTATACAAGAACAAAATGTAATTTATATTTTACAAAAACAAAAACAGTAAATACTGTGTTAGGCGATTTACAAGTTTATACTTATACCCCAGATTTTACAAAGTCAGCCTGTGATTCCTCTACTTGTGAATCTCATGAAAAGGGAAT